>NZ_JAHRFA010000100.1:0-23407 GCF_020883045.1 Microcoleus sp. CAWBG58
TTGTCTTGCTGTTGAGTCAGGAATACCCTTAATCTAGCGCCCATATATTGACTTACCTCAGCAGATATATTCTCTTTGTTTACTTATCTTAACATAGTTCGGTTTTTTTGCGCCGACCTACTTATAAGTGAGTTTTCCTGCAAGCGATTTTTTTAGTTTTCACAAGGGCTATCTGCGGGTCAAGCTATGTCAATATCAGAAAGTAATGTCGATCGCATA
This sequence comes from Microcoleus sp. CAWBG58, assembly GCF_020883045.1. Classification (NCBI taxonomy): domain Bacteria; kingdom Bacillati; phylum Cyanobacteriota; class Cyanophyceae; order Oscillatoriales; family Microcoleaceae; genus Microcoleus; species Microcoleus sp. CAWBG58. The sequence continues at coordinate 220 of NZ_JAHRFA010000100.1, forward strand.
GATCGCAAGCAGCCCTTTCTCTAACAAACTCGATTTATCTTCTCAGTCAAAAGACTGGAAGAATCACGTATCTGTAATTATGTTTAATTGTGTTGCTCCAATTAATCTAGAGGATGTATAGCCTTTCTCAAAAATATGAGGTATAACTGACAGCTTATATAACCACTTAAGCCAAGAGAGTCCAATCCCAACAACGTCCGCAAATAGGGGAACTAGATCCGCTATAGCTTCTAGACTTATTGCTAATTAAAATCAACTAATTTATGGCTTTTAATTCTTATTGAATACTGCCAATATCTAAAATTACTTCAATGTAATACTTTTACTGTCGGAGCATCTCAATGAATGAAAAAAAGCAATTTCTTTACAGTCCGAGCTTAAGAGTTCGCGAGTATTCGATAGCTCGCGAGCGGGGACAGCACTATAAAATCAAAACTGAGATGCTCTCTTTACTGCTACAGTCTGCTTATTATTCATCTTCTTAATAAGAATGATGTCACTATAACTCATTAAGAAGTGTTGAAGAAAACTAGCTGGTTGACAAGTTTGGCTTTAAATCTTGCTCGCAACTAGCTTTTAACTATTATTTTCAATAAACGCCATGAATGTAAAACCGTGCCAGCCTCTGAAACTGGGTTAAATTTTCGCAATTCTTGCAGTTAGGAATGAGAATTAAATAACTTATAATTTGATGGTTCTTGTGGGATGGGCCTTTATAGAACCCATTTGACATCTTTTGTAAAATCCTTACAGGGAAACCATTCTAGCCTAAATCTAGGATTCTGCTGATTCTGCTGAAACCTAGTTCTGGTAATCAGTCTGGAATAGATCTCAAATGGGTTCTATAGCCCCTCCTTTCTGGACTGGTTCTTCTGGCCGATCCCACTTTCAAGAGTGTAAATTATTTAATTTGCGCTCCTTAGTTCGATCGCTGCTACGGGTACTATTAGTTCTAAATCGCAACAAACTTCCCTGCAATCGGTGTTGCAACCGGAAATTACGCGCGTGCCAAGCTATCCCGTAGGGAATCGGCGAAACCCTGACTCGCCAGTCTCCTGATGCGATCGTCCGCTGGAATGGTCGGACATGGCGTGAAAAATATCACTTGTCGAAAAAAATGTATCTGAAACGATATAATTTTTGACATTCCCAACCTAAAAAATTGAGAGGAAACAATCAAATTTTTGCAGTCAGTTTTGATGACACCAGATATCTCCGCAACGCAGCAGCAAAGAAATGACCGCATAATTGTCTTGGCCCTGGTTGGTCTGACGCTGCTGGGAATGGCATTCCGGCTCTATTTGGCGTGGCGCACCAACCAAACTCTCCCCGATACTCCCGCCCGTCTCACAGGCGATGAACCGGGCTATGAGGGTTTGGCATACTGGTTGCTGAAGGGTCATTTTTTTGAGTGGGCGGGCCGCACACCAGTTTATCCATTTTTCATAGCTGGATGTTATACATTTTTTGGTCGTTCTCCTGCATCTGTAGTCTACGTACAAGCTTTTTTGGGGGCGACAATCATACCCCTAACTTTTATCCTGGCACGGCGTTTTACTGGCCCTCAAAGTTCCTTAGTCGCGGCTGGATTAATTGCGCTACATCCCTCCCTGATTCTTCATGTCAGGCTGCTGCAAACAGAGGTTTTATACGCGCCTTTAATGATTTTAACAATACTGGGTTTGCTGCGAGCATTGGAACAGCCACAGTGGCAAAATTTTTCATTAGCAGGTGCGCTGTTAGCAATTACGAATCTTTGTCGGCCGACAGCAATGTTGCTTCCACTAATCGTGCCACTATTGATGCCGCGACAATGGTCTTTTAAGCGCAAGATTGCTTTATTTGTTGCTTATGTGGGTGCAATTATCATTATTACTACACCTTGGACTTATCACAATTATCGAACTCACAAGACTTTTTTGATTTACAGTGTTTCTACGGCCCTACTGTGGCAAGGAAGCCCAGAGTTTTATCATTTTGCCTACGAACAACTGCCAAAACGCCATATCACTCAAATTTGGCAGAAAGAACTCAATCCGGCTCGGAATGGCGGACACGATGTTTTTACTATTGAGGGCGATCGCTATTTTACCAAACGGGCGATCGCTTCAATCCTCCGCGATCCTGGTGTGTATCTCTGGTATTGTTTGCAAAAGGCAGTTTATTTGTGGTTGGGAAACCCTATAAATGACTGGCCCTATCGCGCTATGTTTAATGTAGAGGCAATGCGGCCCTTCTTTTCGCCGCAACGGATTGTCGGCATTTTAGTGTCGCGAATTTTACCTGTATTTGCGGCTTTGGGCATGATAGTTTTGCGACATCGCTGGCGGGAGTTTTTGCCACTGCTGGCAGTCTGCGGCTATTTTACTTTGATTCATGCGCTCACTTATGCAGAAGTTCGCCACAGCGAGCCACTGCACCCGATTTTGGCGATCGTAATTGCGGCGGCGGCCGGGCAGATTCAGCGTCGGTTGAAGTTAATTAATCAGTAGGTCTTAGGCAGTTAGTCCTTAGTTATTAACCCAGTGTTATCAAAAACTCTAATTCGGAATTTCACCCTCGCCCTTTTAATTGCCATCGGCCTAGAGTTGTTGGGCCCAACAACAACTTTTGCTCAAAACATCGCAACAATTAAATTCTCCGGTACTGCTGCGGGTGTCAGCACTCGCTACATCGGTGCAGTCGAGGGCAACATTAACTTTGATCTCAAAGATTTGCAAGATTTGGGAATTAATACATACCGCATTTACGGCGGGATGTCTCGATGGGAACCGGAAGACGATGACGGTAAATACGGCTGGCCGGAAATCTCCCAAATTAAGGCAAATCCAAATATTATTAATTGGGCGCATTGGGATAAAATTATGACCGATCCGCCCCGGGGTAGCGATTATTCGTGGTCGGGAGAACGTGGTAAAGTTTGGGAAGGCAATGCTAGGACTATTTTTAATGCTCTCAAACAGGCTAAGATTCGCCCGGTTGTGAGTATTCGTAATGTTGATGGTGACTGGAATCCGTCTTGGGCGCTGCAACTGAATCCGCCCCGCACAAAAGAAGATTGGAACGAGTGGTGGGAACACGTGTTTGCTACGGTTTATTGGTTGAATGTACGCAACGATTACCGCGTTGATGATTGGGAAATTCACAACGAACCGGACTACCGCATACAGGGTTGGGGTGGAACTATGGCTGACTATTTTGAGTTGGTGAAAGTGACCAAAGATGCGATCGACTTTGTGTACAAAAATTATTTGCCCGATCGCGCTTACCGCATCCACAGCCCGACAAGCGTAGGTGGTAGCAATTGGCCGGCTGAGGCTTTGCGAGAAATTCCTAATTATTTCGATACTGTCAACTTCCACAATTACGATGCAGATATTTCTAACTACACCCGCAAAGTCCGCGGCTGGATGAAGGGGACAGTCCGTGCTAACTCAGAGGTTTGGGTGGGAGAATGGGGAAGTTATCAAATTAGCTATAACGATTTCCCTTTAGCTTTAAGTTTGATTAAAAATTTGATCCGAGGTTCCCAACCGGGGGATAATTATATTTACGGGAGTCACATATTCTGTTTGTACGACTGGGGAAAGCCGGCACTGGCGGAAGGTTTGCTGGGGGACGGGGGAAAACGGCGCGCGAGCTACTATGCTTTGCGGATGGGAATTCGGGCTTTACAAGGCGGTAGGGCTAGCTTTTTTCCGATCGCTAATAGTTCCGATTTAATGGCAGTTGCAACTCTCGATTCTAGTAAGAATGTTTACTTGCTGGCTGTCAACGATCGAGCAAAATCTTATACTGTTCGTGCCGATATTTCAGCTTTAATCGAAGCTGGTAATGGGACGGTGCGGGAGTTTAGTTTGAGGTCAATGGATGAGGTTGTTGGCAGCTTGACCCTGAAGGGTGGTAAGGCGACTTTTTTGGTGCCGGGGAACAGTGCTATTCTCATCAAGTTCGTTAGCGCAGCCCTCGAAGAGGATCGCCCGAATTGAATGTCAAATTCTCGGAGTTCAGAATTGGGATAAGATAGAATTAGTTACGATCGCAATTATTTATTTTGTGCCCTCGAACCCTCGAGCCCTTAATTAGACAGTTGAAATATCTAAATCGTGTTGTGATTCCCCTCCTGTCGCTGGTAAATTGGTAGCGTGTAACTATCTTGCCTCAAACAGAATCCGATCGAGAATTCCCTTGAGCGCGAGAAGGTAGCCGAAGTCTAGACATCGCAGAAATTCTAGCTCGTAAACCCGCAGCAGTTAGGTGACGTGAGGAATTGCCTGCCAGTCTTTGTGTCCTCCCTCTGCTAGATAACATTGGTTCTGACTTTCAGCACCTATAAATTGTCAAGATTTGGCACGGAATTAATTTTTAATGCCAAGATGCTGATAGTAGGGGTGATTTTAATCTTACAGAAACTTTGATCGCGCACAGGTAACCTCGCGCGCAAAGCCTCTCAATCAACCTGCTGCTTGCGACGATCGGGTTTTTTAAACAAATATCACTTTTATGCCCGCTGATGTTTATTCCCTCTCTCAGTCAGGTAATTAACCGCCATCCCCTCACCGTCACCCCTGGGACGCCCGTAGAAGAGGCGATCGAGCTGATGAGCAGCACAGGAGCCAGTTACGTCCTTGTGGTAGAACCGCGCGGAAATTTTCAACTGGGAAATCCCACCAACGGGACTTCCCCGCAGTCGCGGGAACAGTTAGGTTTCTACAAAGGCCTACCGCGCGCGCTACACGCAGGTGCTAACAGGCTCAGTCTCAACGGCCTCAACGGCTCAAAAGCCGACGATACCGGTGGCCAGATGGTGCTGGGGATTTTTACAGCGCGGGATGTCGTACAGCTAAATTCGATCGGCGCTGCTTTGAGGGGATTTGCGATCGAGCAAATCATGATCAGAACCGTCACTGTAGCCCGAGAATCGGAAATTCCCGACTTTTTTGCCTTAGCCAATCTGCTAGACAAACACCTGATCGGGCATTTACCAGTCGTTAGCGACACAGAAGAACTTGTCGGTTTAATTAGCTCTCAAAGCTTGGTAGAACTGTTGCAGGAAATTGGGGAATCGCCACAACCAATTAGCAGCCCTTTGCCACCTGCTTCGCCCTTGCCATTTCCTCCGCCACTGCCAATTTTACATCCGAAATTAGAGATCCCCGCAAATTTAATTAAACTCGATCAAATCCCTCAAATCGCAGCCTCGCGAATTATTCACGCTCCGGCTACTGCTTCAGTTCGCTATTTGGCGCAACTGATGTTCCGACACAATGTTAGCTATGTATTAATCACTGAAACCCCGGAACCAAACTCGAATGGTGCAGCTCAAAATGCCAAATTTACAAATCCCAACCTCCACAAACTGGTTGGGGTGGTAAGTTCGCGGGACATCGTGCAGTTGCAAGCCACGGGGAGAGACTCTAGCAGAATTAAAGCAGGAGCGATTTGCAGCAGTTCGCCAGCCCTGGTACGATCGCACTCTACCCTCGAAGCAGCCATCGCCCTGCTGCGAAAACACTACTGCCAGTTACCTCTATTAGTCATCAACGACAGCAATCACCCGATCGGGATTGTCAATCCTCAAACTATCCTGTTACAAGCACTGGACTCAAAATCTCTGCATTCAGGCTTGCTCGCTTTGCAGCGCCAGCTAGAATCTAGCAACGCGCAGTACAAAAAACTCTTGGCCCAAATACAAATTCCGGCAGCCAATCCCTACCCAGATGCAGAAATTGCTCAAAACATTAGCGTCGCGCAGCCCCCAAATCTCCCCGCTACCGTCAACAATCAGGGGATTTGGGATTGGAATCTCGAAACAGATGAATTTTTTTATTCGGCGCGATGGCAAGAAATGCTCGGCTACAAAGAAGGGGAAATCTCGAATCGGCGATCGGAATGGTGGAGTCGCATTCACCGAGACGACATTGACGGAGTAAAGGCAGCTTTAGAAGATCACTTCGCACAAAAAACAGCGGATTTTGCAGCAGAATATCGAATGTACTGCAAAGACGGCACCACTGTCTGGGTGCTGAATCGAGGTCAAGTTTTACGCAGCGCTACCGGCAAACCGCTGCGGGTAGTCGGAACTCATACAGATATTACTCCAAACCAGCAGTTAGAACTCAAACACTCCGATGGCGTCGAGGAATTCCAAGTATTTGATGCTTTGAAAGCAACAGTAATTTTCCAGATGGATGCGGCGGGGATTTGGACATTTCTCAACCGCGCTTGGACTGAAATTACAGGTTTTTCGGTGGCTGAAAGTTTGACAACTAATTTTTTAGATTGGGTGCATCCAGATGAGCGCCCGCATTGTGCAAAGTTATTGGAGTCTTTACTGTCTGGTAATTCGGAATTTTATCGGCGAGAACTGCGATTTAAATACAAGTTAGAATCTGGCAAAAACGAATTGGGAATTCAGATTGATTCAGGCTTTGTTTCAGTTGAAATATTTGCCCAAGTACGGCTGAATTCCCAAGGTGAAATACTGGGAATTTTAGGGACTTTGCACGATGTCTGCAACCGCGTTGAAGGAGTTGAGGAACTGCGGGAAAGCGAGCGGGCAATTCGATCGCTCTACGAGGTAATGGTAGGCTCGTCCGGCTCTTTTGACGAGCGAACGGCCCGGTTGCTGGCAATGGGTTGCAGTCAGTTTGGGATGGATATCGGGCTGTTGGGCAGGGTTTTGGGCGATCGCTACGAAGTGCTCGCGGCCTACGTACCGCAAGATTTTCCCTTCGGATTTGCGAAAGGAGACGGTTTTTCTTTAAGCAGAACCTTCGAGCGAGAGGTTTTGCGATCGATCGAACCTATTTCGATCGAATCAGCCGGCACTACTCAGTGGAAGCAGCATCCCGCTTACGCCGTGCGGAGGTTGGAGGCTTTTGTCGGCACCAGGGTAATAGTCCAAGGGCGAGTTTTTGGCACCTTGAGCTTTACTTCCCGCACCCCTAAATCTCCTTTAAAACCGCTGAATTTTGAAATTTTAAAGCTGATGGGCAATTACATCGGCGCAGAAATTGCCAGGGAAGAGCGAGAGCGAACTTTGCAGCGACAGTACCAGCGCGTCTTGCTGCTCAAACAAATTACTCAAAAAGTGCGATCGACCTTAGACACTCAAGAAATTTTTCAGACTACCGCCACCCAAATCGGCCGCGTATTCGGCGTCAATCGCTGCACAATTCACACCTATCTTTCCCAACCTTATCCCCACCTTCCTTGCGTCGCAGAATACCTAGAACCAGGTCACGAATCGGCCTTGGATTTAGAACTTTCTGTCACTTACAACCCCTATACCGAAAAACTACTCGCAGAAGATATAGCCCTGGCATCTCCCGACGTGTTTGCCGATCCTTTGCTCGAATCTTCCGTACCAATGTGCCGCCGCATCGGATTAAAATCTATGTTGGCAGTTCGCACTTCCTATCAAGGAGAACCGAATGGAATTATTACTTTGCACCAGTGCGATGCAACTCGCCAGTGGACTCCCGACGAAATTGAATTGTTAGAAGATGTTGCCGCTCAAGTCGGAATTACCTTAGCTCAAGCACTACTCTTAGAAACGGAAGTTCAGCGCCAGCGACAGTTGGCAGAGCAAAATGAAGCTTTGGAGCAAGCGCGAGAAGCGGCCGAAGTAGCTAACAGAGCTAAGAGCGAATTTTTAGCAACTATGAGTCACGAAATCCGCACTCCGATGAATGCGGTAATCGGGATGACGGGTTTGCTGCTGGATATGCAACTAACTCCAGAACAGCGGGATTTTGTCGAGACAATTCGCACCAGTGGCGATGCTTTGCTAACTATTATTAACGATATCCTCGACTTTTCTAAGATTGAATCGGGTAAAATGGATTTGGAACGCAGCCCCTTCGATCTGCAAAACTGTATAGAAGAATCTCTGGAATTGCTAGCTCCTAGAGCGTCGGAAAAAGGTTTAGAGTTGGCTTATTTTATTGATGATTCTGTACCAAAAAATATTTTAGGAGATGTCACAAGGCTGCGCCAAATCTTAGTAAATCTGCTGGGAAATGCAGTTAAATTTACCGAGTCTGGAGAAATTGTTGTCTGCTGTACGGCTCGGGAAATTGAACAATTACCTGCTAATAGTTCGCCGGAAATCAGCAATATTCTAGCGCCGCAACCGCTAACAATTAACCAGGGAAAGTTGGCAGCTAGGAGACTGTACGAGATTCAATTTGGTGTCCAAGATACGGGCATTGGCATTCCGCCAGACAGGATCGATCGCCTGTTTAAAGCTTTTTCGCAGGTAGACGCCTCGACAACGCGACATTACGGCGGGACTGGGTTGGGATTGGCTATCAGCCAACGTTTGAGCGATATGATGGGCGGTAAAACGTGGGTTGTCAGCCAGGTTGCTCCGGGCACTTCTAAGTCTCACCCTGCTGTTTCTGCGATCGGACAAAGTACGGCAGGAACCCCACCTGCGGGATTTTCTGCACCGTCGATATCGGGTTCCGGTTCGATTTTTTATTTCACGGTGATTGCTGAAGCTAATCAAAACGCGGCTGAAGAAAAAAAACCGGAATTTACTGTTGGGAAGCGTTTGTTAATTGCCGAGAATCATGCCATTAACCGGCAAGTTTTGATCCGGCAAGCTGAGGCTTGGGGCATGATACCCGTGGCTGTAACTTCAGGCGCTGAGGCTTTGGAAATCATCAAAGGAAACTCGGCGATCGATTTGGCTATTTTGGCGATGAATCTACCAGATATGGACGGCGTGTCTTTGGCTGTAGAGATTCGGAAATTTGAGCTGAGCAATTTATCTAGTGGCGACGCGTTAAATCCGAATGTCATCAAAGTTAAAAGTCCTCGCAAAGTTACGCTACCTTTGGTGCTGTTTACTTATTTGAGCAAGGCAGAAGTTTGGAAAAAACTTGAAACTACAGAAGTACATTTTTCGGCGTTTTTAACTAAGCCTCTAAAACAGTCCCAGTTTTATAATGTATTGCTGCAAGTTTTTGGATATGTTGCCGGTAGAAGCAGCAAGGGAGAACTTTCAAATGTGGCGACTTTGACTTCGGGATTGAAGTATTTTGAAAATTCTCAAGAACAGCACCGCGTGCAGCGGACTCCTGCGGTTTTAAGGCAGGTTCCGAGCAATTCTGCCCCACACGATCCAAGTAATTCCAGTCAGATTCGGATTTTGTTGGCAGAAGACAATGTGGTGAATCAAAAAGTCGCTACCCATTTGCTCGACAGGATAGGATATCGGGCGGATATTGCCGCTAATGGCTTGGAGGTTTTGGAGGCCTTGAAGCGACAATCTTACGATGTTGTGCTGATGGACGTGCAGATGCCGGAGATGGACGGTTTGGAAACGACGCGCCGCATATGTGGGGAATGGCCAGCCCACAAGAAGCCGAGAATTATTGCGATGACGGCTAATGCCATGCAGGGCGATCGCGAAAAGTGTCTGGAAGCGGGTATGGACGATTATATTACTAAGCCGGTGCGCCGGGAAGAGTTGGCCCTCGCCCTCAGCAAGTGCCAACCTCTGCGTCGGGATGAATTGAATGCCGTTACTGAGCCAAAAAATCCAGATATTTCCGATCAAAATGGCAGTCATGTTACTAAACATTCGATCGTTCAACCGCCAGCAAATTCTCCGATTAATTTTGAGGTTTTGCACAATCTCCGCGAGCTAGACGATGATGACGATCCAGATTTTTTGGGGGAGTTGATTAAGATATATTTGTTAGATGCACAGCAGCATTTAGAAACAATTAAGGAAGCTATTTTTCTGGGAGATGCTGACAGTTTGAAGCTGGCTTCTCACACGCTCAAGTCAAGCAGCGCCAATTTAGGAGCAGTGTCTTTTTCGGAAGTATGCAAAGAGTTGGAGTTGATGGGCCGCGTGGCGGTTGAGTCTGGAGGGGAACAGATTTTTGATGCGAGGGCGGCGCGCGATCGCCTGTTGGAAGCCGAAGCCGAGTGGGAAAAGGTGCGATCGGCTTTTGAGACGGAATTGAAAACGGGGAATTTGCGATCGCAAATGGGCTAATTTGTTGGTTGTTACTTGTTATTTGTTGGTTATTATTTGTTATTTGTCAGTTTCAATAACCAATAACCAATTCCCAATTCCCAATAACCAATGCCCAATGCCCAATGCCCCATGCCCCATGCCCCATGCCCCAATCCCCAATCCCCACATTTAACTTTCACCTAAATAAGCTTTGCGAACAGTTTCATTTGACTGCAAATCGCTAGCACTACCAGCGACTACAACCTCACCAGTTTGGATCACATAGCCGCGGTGGGCTACACTCAAAGCCATGCGAGCGTTTTGTTCCACCAATAAAATAGTAGTTCCGCCCGCATTAATATCGCGGACGATCGCAAAAATTTGACTGACTAACATCGGCGCCAAGCCCATACTCGGCTCATCCAACAATAACAAACGGGGGCGCGACATCAAAGCGCGGCCGATCGACAGCATTTGCTGCTCACCCCCACTGAGAGTGCCCCCTTTTTGACTGATTCTTTCTCGCAAACGGGGAAATAAATTTAAAGCTTTTTCCATATCCGACTTGATACCGAGAGTATCGTTGCGTAGATAAGCACCCATTTCCAGGTTTTCTTGCACCGTCATGCGCGGAAAAATCAACCTTCCTTCCGGGCTTTGAGAAATGCCCAAACGGACGATCGCCTCTGTAGACAGCGATTCCAAAGGCTTACCCTCAAATAATACAGTGCCGCTGCGCGGGCGCAGCAATCCTTGAATCGTGCGGAGAGTGGTAGTTTTCCCCGCCCCGTTGCTACCAATTAAAGTCACAACTTCTCCCTGCGAGACAGTTAGCGATACTCCTTTGAGAGCGTGGATATTTCCGTAGTAGGTATGTATGTCTTTGATTTCTAGCATAATTAGTCTTTCTGCTTTGTCCTTTGTTATATTATCCCGACTCATTATAAATTTTTATTGCATTTATTGAAAATTAACTTTTTTTATAGTAGACAGCATTTTTACTTAAATAAATACCCAGCGAGCGATCGAATACCATACAGTTTTAGAAATTGGGTAGTGGTGCAGAAGTAAGAATTTTCCGGCGATCGATCCTTATGCAGAGGGGATTGCATCGAATTGCATCATTGAAGAAAACAGGACTACCAGAAGTTTTTGTCGCCAACTTTACAGAACTTTTAATCAAACAAACGATTTCTTGACAGTAACTTTACAACCATGTCTAAGTAAAGAGATAGTATGAATACGTAAGGGAAATCAACAGCTAGTAATTACGAAGATAACAACCCATAAAATTTGGCAAATTTAAGGAGATTCACCATGAAATTCAATCACAGCACCGGAGCAATCGCATTTTTATTAGTAACTCCTTTAGTAACCGGTTTGACAGTAGGTATAGCGCCCAGCAATGCTGCCACAATAGCAGGTTCTGCGGCCGAAGTAAGCATTGACACATTCAGTCAAAGACCGACAGATACAAGTAGATCTACTAATACTAATACCTTGGCGATAACTAACAAAGGTGTTGTGATTAGCGAAGCCAACGCTGAGGCAGTATTTATCTCTAACTGTCACGAATTGCTCGCAGCAAATCTCTCGAAGAGTCAAGTCACAGGTAGCGGCAGCAACTATGCAGGTTTAGCCGAAAGCCAAGCAACAGTTATCGGCGACTTCGAGATAGATGCCCAAGAAACTTTTTCCTTCAATTTCCAGACAGTTTTAAATGTTTTGACATCAGTTGACAACAGCCAATCCGAACGCGCCCGAGCCAGTGGAAATATATTTTTCGGGTTGATTAACACTGTTAGTAACATTCTCTTAGACTCCTTTGAACTTGTCAGCTTTTTAGACTCTTCTGGGGGAAGTTATTTTAATTTGTCCGCCAGCAACAACTTTCATCCCACAAAAGTCAATTTTAATTTTATGGAGGAAGGAAGTAGAGCAGAAAGCCTCCTCTATACTTCTGGGGTGTATTCGCGGACATTCGACAGCGCCACTAACTTAAGATTAGTAGAAGTTAAGAACAATATCGCAGAAGCAGAGGCAGAACCACAAGCCGTTCCCGAACCGAGCACTGTATTGGGTGCTGCAATATTTTTAGGCTTGTTTGCTAGAGCACGAAAACTCAAGAATAAATTATCTGAAGTTCAATAAAAAGTTTAGGGAAAACCCCCGAAGATCAATCCGTAGGATACGCAGTGTACACCTCACTAGACAAGATTGCAAAAGTCCTTTTAATCAAATTTTGGGACGGGCTAGAAGCCCATCCCACAATTTTTTTCTTGTGGGATGGGCTTCTAGCCCGTCCTAATTATTGTTGCAATTGAGTTCTAACTATTATCCAATGGCATCTTCTTCTTTTCCCAAATATGCCTCAATCACGCGAGGATTTGCGCGAACTTCTGCCGGAGTTCCCTCAGCAATTTTAGTACCGTACTCCATTACACTCACGCGATCGCTAATTCCCATCACCACTTTCATATCGTGTTCGATCAGCAAAATACTCAAATCCAACTCATCCCGAATCCGGTAAATAAAGCGAGTCAAATCGGCCGTTTCATTCGGATTCATTCCCGCAGTCGGTTCATCCAAAAGCAAAACTTTTGGATCAGATGCCAAAGCCCTCGCAATTTCCAATCTGCGCTGGTCGCCGTAGGAAAGGTTTTTTGCCAACTCCGGCGCTTTCTTCACGCCCAAACCGACAAAATCTAGCATAGTCAGCGCTTTTATTTTAGCTTCCCGTTCCTCCGAATTCACAGTCGGAGGGCGGAGGATTGCGCCCAACAAACCAGCTTTTAAACGGCAGTGTCTGCCTACTAAAATATTATCCAACACGGTCATGTTGTTAAACAATCGAATATTTTGGAAAGTTCTAGCAATGCCGAAGGTTGTGAGGCGATCGGGTGCTAAACCGGTGATATTTTTATTTTCCAGTACCAACTGGCCCGCACTCGGCTTGTAGATGCCCGTAAGCATATTAAAGAATGTGGTTTTCCCAGCACCGTTGGGGCCGATCAAACTGGCGATCGAGCCTTTTTCCAAAGTTAAGCTGACTTGATTTACCGCAGTCAAGCCGCCGAATCGCATTGTAAGTTGCTGTGCTTCTAATAGTGACATTTTGTTTGGGTTTCCTAATATTAGTTAAGCTGTTAGAAAGTTGCCTTGAGTTTTAGGACAAAAACAGTGGAAAATTAAATGAGAGACAGTTCAGCTAAGGTTTAATATCTTTCCAGCGTCTAGCTTCAATGTGGTGCTGTTGTAGCAATCGGTTAAAGTCTTCGGTATCAGTTGTTGCAATAATTACGTCTATTCCTATTCTCTTAATAATGACGGCTTGAGCGGCTATGATTAAGTCTGCATCGTAGGGTACATAAGAATTATTGTGTGCAAAAGCCCATAGCTCAGCCGCTTCTTGCATTACGTTGCCCTCTTCGCAAGTAACTGGAAAATATGCAACTCCTTTTTTTGTGATTAGCTCATCTAACCTTTGAATAGCTTTAAGAGCTTTTTGTTTCTCTTCGGATCCAGATTTGCGATCGCGGATTCGTCTGATATGCTCGCGCCTTGCTTCATAGTTTACGATTTCGGATATAGCTATAGAATATTCTTTATTTATTAGCGTCTCTAACCATTCCTTGCATTCAATTGCTTCTAGAATCGATTCTTTAACTTCGCTTTCAGCGTTTTGAGCCAACCTAGTTTTGCTTTGGTCAACAAGGGGATGTATGAGTTTTCCGACGACACCCGTATCTAAAAAAATTAACGTACTCATGAATTAGGTTGCTAGTTGTCTGATAGCTTTTCAAGCTCGTTAATATCCTCTTCACGCCAGGAACGCAGAGTTTTAAGGAGTTCTTCTTTCTCATCTGTTTTTAGTGCATTGTTGGCTTCTTCATAGAGTGATTTATACGAAATTTTTTTGCGATCGTGCCTATCAATTTCCCACAAAATTGCTTTGGCTGCATTTCTTATGCCTAGAGCTTGACTGGTGATTTCATCTGCTGGTCTTTTCTTGGCATAATCTTCAAATGTTTTATCGCTGATTACTGTCTGAGCTAGAGCTTTGACTAATTCGCGACCTCTTTGCGTAAAGAAGCTGAGATAATTTTCTGCAATATCTAATAAATCGATGAGTCCTGTGTAAAATAATCCTAGTTGTTTTACTTCGTTGTCTTCAACAGATGCAGCAAGCGTACAAACTTTGGAAGATATCATTTTTCTAGATATTTTAGCCCAAAGTTGTACATTTTCTATGCCATCAACAGCTTCCTTCGGGGCAAAGTCTTTGTACTTTGTCTTAAATGCTTCGACTCTAAGTTCAAGTTCTTCTAAGCTTTTAAATCTCTCCGCAGGATTGCTTTCTGATTCAATATGGAGATAAAGGTCGTAGATTGACAGCAGTTCTCTAATACCTTCCTCTGGTGCCAGAGCATCTTGAGATTGGAATGCTTTTTCTAAGGATTGTTGTATCGCTGCAAATTGTTCTCCCACTCCCTTAATTTCTTCGGTGTCATTGCTTTGGTCAATGATTTGTTTTGTCGCTAAAGTCATAGCTTTAAATAATTGGAGCGATGCCACCTTGACCCTACGATATAGAGGATGGCTAATCCTGCTGACGTGACGGTCAAGCTTGTTAATTCCTATTTTAGCCTGCCTGAGACACATTGGCAAATACTTTGGGAGGCATTCGGGTACAGCAAAGTGCGATCGCCTGCGCTCTGCGGTGCGCCAGCCGCCAATTGTGTCAGTTGAGTTAAATCTCGGGACTGACGCACCCTACTGAATTTTCTAACGTACAAATAAAGTAGAATTTTAATAGATTAGATTCTAGGGAACGGTGAGGGCGGTATTGTTGGTGCAACTCCGCAGTTGAAAAGTTGTCAATAATTTTGAGTTGGAGCTCTTGGGCCAAAGTTTCAATATTTTCAAAGCCAGTAATCCACGGCGCATACATACTTTCGTATTTATCGATGTAATCATTGATATCTTGGTAGCCCGTGGTTCTCGCAATCACCTTTTCCGACATATAATCAAAGGACAACTTGAAAGATTTAACATTGTCGCGAATTTGTTCTAATACAAATATGACATCTTTCTTGGCAAGTAAGGTAGTGTTACCTTCCCACAAAAAGTATGTAGCTTGCTCAAAATCAAAATCATTCTGTTTCAGCAAAGCGATTAAATCATCTTGCACGTAATCGCCGGGAATGTAGCGGACATTGGCTGTAACTTTGTTAGCTTTGAGAGTTGAGGCTTTTAATTCAAGTGTGGCGCGATCGTCTATTTCCCAATAAGCCACTGATTCTCCATTCATTCTAGCAGCGCGAGTATCCAAACCCGATCCTAAAATCACGACTTGCTTGCAGCCTGCTAAAATTTGATTTGACAACACATCGTCAAAATATTTAGTACGCAACTTAATCATTTCTTTAGCCGCCGGAGAGTTTTTGGCAATTTCGCCTGCAATTCTTTTGGTTTCCTCATTCAGCCAAATTTTTACTACATTATCTGTGTAAAGAGGCGAAGTTTCTTCATTTTCTTCTGCTCTAAATTCGGCGACAACAAAAGCAGTTCCTGTGACATTCTTACTCATTGCTCATTTTCCCCATTACTATTGATTTCTGGCATCTGCTAAAGTCTCATTACTAACCTCACCGAATAGCCTGGGTTTGAAGCCCTTACTCATAAAGGCAGATTGTGATAAGAACGGAGTTTAAATCTCGGTTCTCATCACTTCGCTGTCAACTGTCAACTGTCAACTGTTTAACATCATCATGCAATTCTGCTTGATGAATTTTATCGGGAATCAGCCCTTCCGGCCGCACGATCATCATCACAACTAAAGTTAAACCGAAGAGAAATAAACGCATTTGAATCGGGTCTAAACTGGTGGCGAGAAAGTCTGCTAACTGCGGAATTGCTATTCTCGGCAACACAAAAGTATTCATAAAACCTTTGAGGACTTGGGCGAGTTGGGGTAGATAAAGCCGATCGGCAGACATGATAATGATACCGCCCAAAATCACGCCTGTCATGTTGCCCAAACCGCCTAAAATCACCATGCACAGGATGATGACGGAGACTGAGAAATCGAAGACGCTGGGAAAAATGGCGCTGATATAGGCGGCGTAAAACGCGCCTGCAAACCCCGAAAATGTCGCTCCCATTGCAAAAGCCGAAAGTTTGGTTTTGACGAGGTTAATGCCCATCGCACTCGCCGCTAATTCATCTTCGCGCATGGCATTCCATGCCCTTCCCAAACGGGAATCTTGCAGCCGCGAAATCATGAAATATGCGAAGACAACTAGCAGCAAAATTAGGTAGTACCAGGGAAAGTAGTTACCGGTGCTGAATGTGCCGACGATCGGGAGAGATGGACGCCCGATCGGGTTTATGCCCGCTTCGCCGCCGGTGAGGTTGAAAGGTCGATCGCACCCAACGAGACATAACACCAATTCCGGCTTACCCAACAGCGAAGCCACAATCTTCGAGACTGGTTCGTCGATGCGAATTGCGGTTAAATTCCTAAATACCACCGGGATAATTTCGCCAAAGCCGAGGGTGACGATCGCCAAATAATCGCCCTTGAGTCGTAGTGTGGGAATACCCAGGATGACGCCCGATAGGCCAGCTACAGCAGCGGCGATCGGCAAAACCACCCAAAAATTCCAAGCAATGTTTATCTGTCCCGAAGATAGCAAAGCCGTGGTGTAAGCGCCGATCGCAAAAAACGCCGCATATCCCAAATCCAACAAGCCCGCAAAACCCACAGTAATATTCAAACCCAGCGCCAACATAATAAAGATTTGAATCTGTACTACCGTAGCAATCCAGCCGGTTTTAGCCTCAAGATCGATAAACGGAAACAGAATTAAGATAAAAGCTAATGTTACCAGAGTCGCCTGTCGCTGGCGTTCTCCCTGCAAACCCTGCAAAGCGCCCATTAACGTAGCTGTCAAAATTGCGATCGTCAAACTGCAAATTCCGTGCAGTAAAGTAGTCGGCAAATCCACCGCAGACTGACCCGAAAAAGGTCTAACTAAAACCCCTTCGATCGCGCTAGCAACTAACAGCCAAACTCCTAATCCCAATCCGGATAAACTGCCAATTGTCGCACCCATTTTCGGGTTGTTAACCTTCTGTTCCTGACCAGCCATAAAGCCCGCCGCCGTACCCATCAGCCAGCCGATGACGGTGCCGCTCCAACCGCCGAATAGGAGGACTGTCAAAGAGGCGATCGCGCCTAATATACCGCTCGATTTAATTGCTTGGATTATTTTATTAGTCATTAGTTATTAGTCATTAGTCATTAGTCAGTAGGGGCGGTGCCCCCGTGCCCGCCTTCTTAGTCGTAGGGTGCGTCGCCACCAAGAATCCCTCAAAAAAATAGTCGTAGGGTGCGTCGCCACCAAGAATCCCTCAAAAAAATAGACAATCTCGGAGCGACGCACCTTACCATTAGTCAACTGTCAACTGTCAATTGTCAACTGTCAACTGCTATATACTAGAACTGTCACCGCAACACACTTCAAACGGGCGATCGCGATATGGTACAAGCTCCTCAAAAAACTATCACCCTCGACGAGTTTTTGCAACTGCCAGAAACCAAACCCGCTAGCGAATACATCAACGGTGCGATCGTCCAAAAACCGATGCCGCAAGGAAAACACAGCACAATTCAAGGTAAACTCGTCACAGTCGCCAACGACATCGCAGAAAAACAGCAAATTGCCCTAGCCTTACTAGAACTTCGCTGCACCTTTGGCGGATGTTCTATTGTTCCCGATATTGCGGTTTTTGCTTGGAATCGCATTCCCCTAGACATTGACGGTGAAATTGCCAATACATTTAATGTTCATCCAGACTGGACGATCGAAATTTTGTCCCCAGGCCAAAGCCAAACCAAACTTACCAACAATATTTTGCACTGTTTGAACGCCGGTTGTCAGATGGGGTGGTCGATCGATCCCGATGAAAAAAACATTTTAGCTTATCCCGCAAAGCAGCAGCCGATTTCATTGCAAGAACCGACAGATATACTGCCACTTCCCGAATTTATGCCGGAAATGCAGTTGACTTTAGGCGAAGTTTTTGGCTGGTTGAAACCAGGGAATATTTAATGGGGCTACTGTATTGCACTCAATTGAGAAGTGCTATGTTACACATACAAATAAACCTTTAGTTGTATCGATCGACACATTAAGTATTTTTCAGTAACATAAATTAGCACGACCGCGAACTATTTTTGATGTTTAATATAACTTGAGCTTTTGCTACACAGGTGAACGACACCTAGCTTGCCTGTTCTTCTCACATAATTTTCCGGCCTAGTATGCACAATAATCCACGAATTATCCACTTAACCGAGGTTTCGGCGACCGATTTCCCCACTTCGGACAACTACAGGTACAAGTGCCGCGTGCAGATGCTCTCCGATGAGGGACAACCTTTGTTGCAAAAGGATTCCTTTAGCCGCAAGCAACCAAGCTGGTTATTGGATCTGAAAAACAACGGAGACTGCACGATCGCGATTACCCTATGCTACCGGGAAGGAGATATTACTCTGCCCTGGCAGGATGCCGCAACCGTCACATTGGCGACGCAGGATTACCTCAATGGTGAAACCAGCGCCGAGTTAGAATTTCCCATCGCCAACTGGAATCTAGCACCTCAGTTGAAGTTGAAAACTCGCCTTACCCAAAGTACCAGTCAGGCAAGTAGCAGCACGCTGACGCTGTTGGGACATTCGGGAAATCGTCGCCTCCACGCGCAAGCAAGTCAGAGCAACGGCCAAAGTGAATTCGAGATGCCCGAAGCGCTTCCCCTCACACCCCAAGAGGAAGTAATTGTCAAAGACGTTTGGAACAAGCTGCGGGCTTGGAAAGAATTGCAAATGGAAAAGTTCTTGAAGCGCCTCTTGCTGGAGGCTCCAGAACTAGAGTACATCTTTGGAGATGCCCTGGATACCGTAAGCGACTACTTTTTTGAGTTATTTGACTGTTGCGTACATCAGCTTCAGCCTGATACCCAAAACGTGATTTCGGAACCTCTGATGGGGGTGCCGGCAGAAAAAGGTGATAGCTTCGATAATGTTGAGGATTATGGAGCGCTGTTTGCCGATATGGGGATGCGTCCCCATCACTGGCTGAAGGCCCGGCAGGTGTGGATGTGGATGTTGCCGTCGATTCCTTACCTAGAAGAGTACGATCGCGAAAATCTAGCAACAGGAACTCACTCCGCTGTTTACCGCTTTTTCAACATTGATGTGATTGTCCCAATGGTAGAGGCGATGCGTCGCTACGAAGAGGCAATGCTCCCAGATGTCAAGCAACGCATGGCCGAATCCTTAACCATGCTCAGACAGAATACGCAGCAAATTGGAGAGGCCTTTTTTCAAACCCTATTTGAAAAATACCCGTTCATGCTGCCTATCTTTGGACGGACAAACATGGATTATCTGTCCTTGAACCTGTTTGAGGTATTGGAATTTTTGGTTCACTGCTTCCAGGGCGGCAGTAGAGACGAACTAATTCAAAATCTCCGCGTGTATATCTTTAATGAGATTGACACAGACGGGACTGGAACAATCTCTATTGAGGAACTCATCGATTACTCGCGCAAGTCGGGGCTATCGATCGCCATCAACGAGTTGAACGATCTGTTTGCTCGCGTAGATGTCGATGGTAGTGGCGAGATTGACTTTGACGAATTTGAAGAGTTGATAGTCCAGCAGTTAGGAACCCAGGTGAGTATTGATGATATACCCTCCTGCGCCTATGCTGGTATGGTACAGGTATTGGTGCTCATACTTGAGAAGTATGTGCCAGACTTCACCCCTGAGTTAAGGCACGCATGGCAGACGTTGTTCGATCGCGTTATTAACGTGATGAAGTTGCCCAAGCTCAATGAGGAGCGATTGCTCAAAAAAGCAAAGCAGTATTTGGAGCAGATTGCCACCGAGCAAGAATGGGAACCGGAAGATCGGGCGCGGCGTTGGGTAGAAATCCAAGAGGAAGTGAAAGCTACAGGGACTTACACCCAAACCTACGAAGAATTGGCCTATGGAGCACAGTTGTCGTGGCGCAATGCTTCCAAGTGTATTGCTCGAATTCAGTGGAATAATATGGTGGTGCGCGATCGCCGCCATGTCACCAACCCCGACGAGATGTTTCGCGAGTTAGAAGAACACCTGCGATACGCCACAAATGGGGGGAATATTCAAATTACGATGACCGTCTTCCGTCCCAAACAGCCGAAGGAACGCTGGGGGCCGCGCGTCTGGAATTCCCAATTGATTCGCTATGCCGCTTACGAGCAACCGGACGGGAGTATTATGGGCGATCGCGCCAACTTCGAGCTCACCACAGCCATCTTAAAACTCGGCTGGCAACCACCGGAACCACGCACACCCTACGACATCCTCCCCCTAGTCATTGAAGTCCCAGGCATGGAACCCAAATTCTATGAGTTTCATCAAGACGATGTACTGGAAGTGGACATTGAGCATCCCACAATTCCAGAGTTCAAGTCCCTTGGCTTTCGGTGGTATGCCATCCCAGCCATCAGCAACTTCCGCATGGACATCGGCGGGATTACCTACACCTGCCTCCCTTTCAATGGCTGGTACATGGGTACCGAAATTATGCGGGATTTCTTGGAAGATTGGCGCTACGACAAAACAGAGGAAATCGCCAAAGTTCTCAAGCTGGATACCAGTTCTGAGCAAACCTTGTGGCGCGATCGCGTGGCATTAGAACTCAACATCGCTATCCTATACTCGTTCCAAAAATCTAAGGTGACGATGGTCGATCACCAGTCTGCCTCTAAACAATTCATGGCTCACGACTTGCGCGAAAAGAAAGCAGGGCGCGAGTGTCCGGCAGATTGGGGTTGGGTCGTACCATCCTATGGAGGGAGTACCTGCCCAGTCTGGCATCACCAGATGCGCGACTTTTACCTAGACCCTGCCTATCATTATGGAGCCGATCGATGGACAGTGGAAGACGGCATTGACCTGGAACAATTCATCACCAATACCGACTCAGACGACAACAAGCAAGACCGCATCCTCATTCTCTATGCTTCGGAGACGGGGACTGCCGAAGGCTTTGCGCGGAAAGCCTCCCGTCAACTCCAGCGTTACAAAGCGAAAGTGATGGCCCTCGATGAATACAATACCGAAACCCTTGCCTCTGAAAAGCTCCTCCTAATCGTCACATCCACCTTCGGTAATGGCGAAATACCCGGAAACGGTCAAAAATTCCTTCAGTGGTTGAAGAAACAACCTCCGGGTTCTCTCAGTGGCTTGAACTATTCCATCCTCGGCATAGGCAGCACCGTTTACGAACAATTCTGCGCTGCTGCAATTTCGGTAGATAAAACACTCGCAAAGGCAGGGGCTAACTGCATTGTGCCGTTGCATAAAGGGGATGAAATTAAGGGACAGGCAGACACCTTCAAACAGTGGCTGGGACTCATCTCCCGCGTTTTAGGTGAGGATGTCACCGCCGCCGATGCCACAACCGCATCCGCCCCAAAACTCAACGTTACCTTCTTAAATGAGGCAGAAGCAGGAACCGTTGCCCCTCTGGCCGTGAGTGGAGATAAAGCCATCGAAGTTCCTGTCGTAGCAAATCG
This sequence comes from Microcoleus sp. CAWBG58, assembly GCF_020883045.1. Classification (NCBI taxonomy): domain Bacteria; kingdom Bacillati; phylum Cyanobacteriota; class Cyanophyceae; order Oscillatoriales; family Microcoleaceae; genus Microcoleus; species Microcoleus sp. CAWBG58. Next base: position 21,833 of record NZ_JAHRFA010000100.1, read on the forward strand.
AGAACTGCTCCAAGAGGTGATTCCTGGGAGTCGTTCTACTCGTTATATCATGTTCGATATTTCCAATCGCGATTTGCAATACGAAACCGGCGATCACGTTGCTGTTTATCCTTGCAATCCACCGGAATTAGTACAGCGATTGTGCGATCGCCTTGGTGTCACCCCTAATACCTATTTCACAGCTAGTTACGTCACACCAGATGGCACTCAAATAGACGACCAACCCCCCATAGCCGTCCCAACAACCGTAGGTCAGGTTCTCTCCGAAGAACTCGATCTAGCCTTGCGGGAACCGTTCAACGAACTGCTTGGCTACCTGTACTCCGCAGCCCAAAATCCCCAGGAAAAACATCGCCTGGAAACCTGGCTGGAGATTCTCCGGCAGGTAGACGACAATCGCGACAGCGTTTTGCTCAAGAAAACGATCGCGGACAACTTCATGAGTGTTCTCGATCTCTTTGATGAGTTTCCCTCAGCAGAAATTACCCTCGCCGCCCTACTAGAGTTGCTGCCGAAGCAAAAGCCGCGCCTCTACTCGATTTCCTCCTCTCCCTTGCTCCATCCCCAACACCTACAAATCACCGTTGGAGTCCTGCAAATCAAAACCGACGCAGGCAAAGTCCGTCAAGGACTCTGTTCCAACTACCTAGCTGGACTCGAACCCGGAGCAAAGGTTCGCATTGGTGTCCGTACTTCTAGCTTCCGTCCGCCTAGCGAACTCGATGCACCGATGCTGATGGTGGGACCTGGTACGGGAGTCTCTCCGCTGATTGCTTTCCTTCAGTACCGAGATGCCTTGTTGCAGCAAGGACAACCCTTGGGCGATGCTACCCTATACTTTGGCTGTCGCAATCACAGTGACTTCCTCTATCAGGAGCAGATGCAGACGTGGCAGAATCAAGGTGTACTTTCGGGTCTGGAAGTGGCATTTTCCCGTCTTGGCGACCAAAAGCTGTACGTGCAGAACCTCATGCAGAAAAACTCCCAGGATGTCTGGAAGCTGCTGAGTCATCCTAAGTGTCACTACTACGTTTGTGGGGATGCGAAGATGGCGGATGATGTGTTTGAAGTGATGCTCTCTATTGCCAAAACCGAAGGCGGTTTATCTCACATCGAAGCCGCCGTGTTCTTCGACAATATGAAGCAAGAAAAGCGTTTCACCAGCGATGTTTGGGGCGTGCAGTTGAACTTCAAACAAGCTATCAAACAGGTGCAAAAAGATAACTACTCTAAAGCCGAAGGATGGCTAATTCGCGTGCAGCAGTCAAGTGACAGCGAAGCACCAGTCACGGAATTGGCGCAACCGCTAACTGTCTAACATTTGGGACTGCAACCATTAGCAAAAGGAGCTGGAAGCGAGAAGACTTCCAGCTCCTTAATTTTTTTTTAAATTAATTTATGCGATGAAAAAGTGTCGCTAAATAAAATATCACCACTAGCTTTTAGCGCAATACGGTTTACTTAAGGGTTGGGAGGCTTTAAAATATTAAAAACACGAGGATTCACTTTTATTCCAGTACCTCTGTGTTTAACTTTTTTGGATTTAAATTTTGAAACTGGTTTTTTGACAACTCT
>NZ_JAHRFA010000101.1:0-22378 GCF_020883045.1 Microcoleus sp. CAWBG58
TAGAGAAATACATCGGTTCCGATGAAGCTTGGGAAAAAGCGCAAGGTGCTATCCGCCGCGCGGTGGAAACTTTGGGAATGAATTATTTTGAAGGAATTGGGGAAGCGGCTTTTTACGGGCCGAAACTCGATTTCATTTTCCAAGATGTGTTGGATAGAGAATGGCAATTAGGAACTGTTCAGGTAGATTATAATTTGCCAGAACGTTTTGATTTGCAATACGTCTCAGAAGACGGCAGCCGCCAGCGTCCGGTGATGATTCACCGCGCTCCTTTCGGTTCTTTGGAGCGTTTAATTGGGATTTTGATCGAACAGTATGCAGGGGATTTCCCGATATGGTTAGCGCCGATTCAGGTGCGGTTGTTGCCTGTCAGCGAGGAGTTTTTGCCGTTTGCTAAGGAAGTGGAAGCGAGGATGAAGGCGCTGAATATTCGCGCGGAAGTTGAGAGTAGCGAACGTTTGGGCAAGTTGATTCGCAATGCTGAGAAGGATAAAATTCCGGTGATGTGTGTTGTGGGTGCTAAGGAGGTTGAGGCGAATAGTTTGAATATTCGGACTCGGGCTGCTGGGGAGTTGGGCGCGATTGCGGTTGATGAGGCGATCGCAAGGTTGCAAGCTGCTATTAGTAGTTACGGGGATTTTTAAGCGAAATATTGTATCTGCTTGAACAGTAACAATCAAATTAGGTTCGATCGTTCGGACTTCAGTCCTTCTTTATTACAAACTTTTAAGCAGGACTGAAGTCCTCACTACAAACCGCGATCGAGACGCCCGTTACACATTTTTCAGAAGTGGCGAGACGCCCATTCCACAATTAACGCAGATGATAGTTTGATATTGTCTGCGTTTTTTTAATATGTTTGCTAAAATGATAGTAATCAATGGGAGGTACGATTATGCCTAATCCATTTCCGGGGATGAATCCCTATTTAGAAAGTCCTGACTTTTGGCGGGCAGTTCACAATCGCTTGATAGTGGCGATCGCGGATTTTTTGACTCCGCAACTGCTACCTAAGTATTTAGTGGACATTGAACAAAGAATTTATCAAATCAGCGGGGAAGATGCTTTATTAGTCGGTATTCCCGATGTGGCGGTGCAGCGATCGCCAATTCAAGCAACTTCTAGCACTGGAAATGTCGCTGTTATGGCATCGCCTGTGACGGCTTTGAGAGTGAGAGTGCCTACAACAGTGGAAGTTAGAGAAAGTTATTTGCAGGTAATCGAACAGGAAACTCGGAAAGTAGTTACAGTAATAGAAGTGCTTTCACCGACAAACAAGCGCGGTAAAGGGCGCGAGATGTATGAGGAAAAGCGGGATAAAGTGTTCGCAGGGCGATCGCACTTAGTGGAAATTGACTTGCTGCGAATTTACGAACCTCTGCCTGTTTTTGGGGAAAATATTGAGGGAAGTTACCGAATTTTGGTGAGTCGGGGAGATTGTCGCCCTATGGCTGATTTGTATTTGTTTAATCTACCGGATGCAATTCCGCCTTTTCCTTTGCCTTTGCGCGGCGACGATGCGGAACCACTTGTGCATTTACAAGGGTTGTTGAATGGAGTTTATAATCGCGCTGCCTATGATTTTAGAATCGATTATACCGCCGAACCCGTGCCGCCGCTTGCCGAACCCGATGCTGTTTGGGCTGATGCTTGGTTGCGGGAGATGGGATTGAGGGGATGATAACAGTGGCTGAACGCATTAAAATCAAAGAAACCGGGTTTTTCGCAGTTTCTGGATGGTGTATCGCTTTTCTCGGAAAAACCCGGTTTCTGGCCACACCCAAAATCAAAGAAAGCGGGTTTTTCGCAGTTTCTGGGCGGTGTATCGCTTTTCTCGGAAAAAACCCGGTTTCTAGCCACCCCTGCATAAGTCCTAAGTAAGTCAATCAACAGGAGTTAAATCAATGCCTAATCCATTTCCAGGAATGAATCCTTATTTAGAAAACTCTGACTTTTGGCCAGAAGTACATCACTTGCTGATTGGCATGATTCAGGAGTCTTTAGTTCCGCAACTGGTGCCGAAGTATCGAGTTGCAATTGAAAAGCGCATTTATGAAATTAAGGGAGAACAATCCTTGTTAGTCGGGATTCCTGATGTTTCGATCCAGCACAATCCGATTCCTAGAAATTCAAGTACATCTAATGTAGCTGTCGCCACACGAACTACTGAACCTTTGAAAATCAGATTAGCCATGTCTGAGGAGGTGAGAGAAGGATATTTGGAGGTGATAGATATGGCGACTAAGGAAGTTGTCACGGTAATTGAAGTTCTTTCACCTGCTAATAAACGGCCGGGCAAAGGGCGCGAAATGTATGAGGAAAAGCGGGATAAGATATTCGGAAGTCGCACTAATTTCGTGGAGATTGATTTGTTGCGGGGTTGGGAACCTCTCCCAGTTTTGGACAATGATATTGCAGCCCATTATCGAATTTTGGTGAGTCGGAGCGATCGAAGACCTGCGGCGGATTTATACTTATTTAATCTACCAGATGCGATTCCTGGTTTTCCGTTGCCTTTGCGTGCAGGCGATCTGGAACCAATGGTAGATTTGCAGGCGTTGTTGAATACAGTGTACGATCGCGCCGCCTATGACTTTACCCTCGATTATACGGCTCAGTTAGTCCCTGCACTGTCAGAATCCGATGCTGTTTGGGCTGATTCTCTGCTGTACGAAACCAGCCTCCTGCCATCGGAAAGCTAAAAAATCATACACAAAACGTTACAAATTTGTTAACATCGTGTCGAGTCTGTCCTCCGCAGCCTCTGGTGTTAACCTTCTAAAATAACCGCTATGACTCAACCTCCCTCGCCAACAACCTCCGAAGAATCCGCCCCCGAAACCCCGGCCCCGACAAACAATGCACCTCCACCAAGTTATGTCAAGCTAGCAATGCGAAATATGGTTCGCAAGCGGGCGACTTCTCTGTTTCATTTTGCTTTGACTGCTGCCGGACTTTTGGGCGTACTCGTCGGTTTGGCTTTTCTCGATCGCTATTTCAACTCTTAGAATACCGATTGAAACCGCTTCGGTACAGAAACTCACCCACTCTAAGAGGGGGTTAAATACCGAGGGGTTCGATCCCATCGCGCGATCGACCCATTGCAATCTTCAGCAGATTATTGTAATCTGCCTGCTAAAAGCAAAAAGTCGATTACCCCGCCCAATTTTCACTTATCAAAAAATTGAATACATCCCTTGACAAAAGAACCGAAAAATGCTAATTGAGGTGAACGTCGAAGACTGTTATGGCATCGCCGACGCTGACAACCTCCCGGAGAATCAACCCAGCGGGGAGATTGCCACCCAAACCTGGGAAAATTGGTTTAGCGTTTGGCTAGAAAACCAGGAAGCAGATGTGCCAGAGGCCCCCGGCTACGAAGTCAGTCTGCGTTTAACCGCCGATGCCGATATCCAAGCCCTCAACGCCCAGTACCGCAAGCAAGATCGATCGACCGATGTACTAGCTTTCGCGGCTTTAGAGGTAGACTGTCCTCACCTAGAGGAAATGCAGTCATCGGAACCTTTATACTTGGGTGATATCATCATCTCGATCGACACAGCGCAGCGACAAGCCCAGCAGCAGGGACATCCCCTAAAGACTGAACTAGCTTGGCTCGCATCCCACGGTTTTTTACATCTTTTGGGCTGGGATCACCCGGATGAAGAGAGTCTGACTCAAATGCTCGATCGACAAGAAACACTGCTGCGCGCGATCGGACTTGAGATCCAAACAGCATAACTGACATTGAGGGTGACTCAACCAATCATGTCAAACCAAAGATAATTTCCTGAAATCATACCAAAACTTTACTAAAAACTTAGGAAAGTTAACTAGACTTAGTGAAGGAAATTTTCAAAGTCTAGCTTTCGTTAATCTCTGTAACTTAAAGTTGGTTGTTTATGACACTAGATCAACCGTCAATTACATCAAACATCCCACCGTTTGCGATCGTGCCTTCAGATTCTGCCATGCCTACAGTCCACGAACCTAAAAAAGCCTTGAAATACAAGCGAGAGCTTTCCTGGAAAATCGCATCTAGTTTAGCTACGAGTTTTCGGTATGCTTGGGGTGGGCTAACCTATGCTTTTGAAACTCAGCGCAATTTTCGGATTCACACTGTTATAGGAACTTTAGCGATCGGACTCGGACTGTTTTTGCAGCTCAAACCTGTAGAAATATCAGTGATCGGCGTCACAATTGGTATAGTTTTAGCAATGGAATTGTTGAACACGGCGATCGAATCAGTGGTAGACTTAACCGTCGGGCAATCTTACCACGAACTCGCCAAAATAGCCAAAGACTGCGCTGCCGGAGCCGTTTTGGTATCGGCAATGGCTGCGGCGATTGTCGCTGCTGCACTGCTGCTTCCTCCGTTATGGGTAGTTGTTCAAATTGCGATCGTCCGTTAGTGGCTTATTCCGCAGGCCAATCTTAGGTTTTAGATGACCAATTTGAGATTTTTGGTTTTATTCGTACATATTGCAGCTATTTTAATCTTGGGCATCTATCTAAAATCTTCAAACTATTGCATTCAGGCAGCGAGTCAATCTAAAATCTAAAATCTCAAACCTAAAATCCAATTTAACCCGTGATTATAGTAATCGATAACTACGACAGTTTTACATACAATTTGGTACAGTACCTAGGAGAACTCGGTGCTGATTTGCCCGTAGCAAAAGAAGTCCAAGTGTACCGCAACGACCAAATTTCCATATCAGACATTCGCCGATTGCAGCCCGCAGCAGTAGTGATTTCTCCAGGCCCGGGACGGCCGGAAGATGCGGGAATTTCTCTGAAATTGATCGAAGAATTGGGGCCGACTCTGCCAATTTTAGGCGTGTGTCTCGGACATCAAAGTATCGGTCAAGTATTCGGCGGCAAAATTGTTTCCGCACCGATATTGATGCACGGCAAAACTTCTCAGGTAGAACACGCAGGAGTCGGAGTTTTTGTAGGTGTAGAATCGCCGATGCTGGCGACTCGCTATCACAGTTTGGTAATTGAAAAAGAGAGTTGTCCAGAAGTGTTGGAAGTTACGGCTTGGGTGGAAGATGGCACGATTATGGGCGTGCGGCACCGGGAATATCCACACATTGAAGGCGTACAGTTTCACCCGGAAAGTATTTTGACTACTTCGGGAAAGCAATTATTACGGAATTTTTTGGAACGGCTTTAGGAAGAAGGAAGAGGGAAGTTCGGCAACGGATTCTGTAGCGGATGTAGCGGATGTAACGAATTCAGTTTGATGGAAGTCGGAAGTCGGAAGAAGGAAGTTCGGCAACGGATTCTGTAGCGGATGTAGCGGATGTAACGAATTCAGTTTGATGAAAGTCGGAAGAAGGAAGAAGGAAGAAGGAAGAAAGAAAAAGACATACACACTCAACTTGAACGCAAGCCGTATTTTACGTTTAATCAAGTGGATTTGCTTAGTTGAGCTTCTTTCGATTTGTAGAGTACGCAATGGGAATCTTACCGGAAAACTCGATCGCACATTTCGCACCTAGCGGCATTTTGTGATATAACAACAAACGACCAACACCCGATAACCGCAACCAAAAAAATGAAACGGCGACAATTAATAAGTTACGCACAGACGGGTTTGCTAGCGGCTTTCTTCACTGGTTTGCCATCTGGATGGGAAAGCTATCAAGCTCAAACTGCTGGTTCTTTGTCGGTTCAGTGGTTGGGACACACTTGCTTCTTGTTTTCCGGTGGCGGTGCGAGGGTGCTGGTGAATCCTTTTCGCCCCCTGGGCTGTACGGCAGGCTATCGTTCTCCTAAAGTACCCACAGATTTGATTCTGATTAGCAGCAGATTGCTTGATGAAGGGGCGGTAGACGGATTTTCTGGCAATCCCGGCCTTTTGTACGAACCAGGCACTTATAGGTCTAACGGGCTCAGGATTCAAGGCATTCGCACCCAAAAAGACCGTGAGGGAGGAAGGCGGTTTGGGGTCAATGTGGCTTGGCTGTGGCAGCAAGCCGGTGTTAAGATTTTACACTTGGGCGGAGTTGCTGGCCCGATCGGCATTGAAGAACAAATCTTAATCGGGCGGCCGGATATTTTGCTAATTCCCGTGGGCGGAGGGCCGAAAGCTTATACTCCGGCGGAAGCGAAGCAAACTGTGCAACTTCTTAAACCGAAAATGGTAATTCCCACGCATTTCAAAACCCAAGCCGCCGATGCTGCTGCGTGCGATTTAGTATCGCTAGATGAATTCTTGGGCCTAATGGATGGTACATCGATACGCCGATCGAATAACGACACGATTTCGATCAAATCTTCTGACTTACCTCAAACTGGTTCGGTGATTGAGGTTTTGAGTTACAGGTTTAACAGTTGAGCCTCTTTTTTTGTGAGCTTGCGTTATAGTAAGGAAGTTTTGGTCGATCGGGAATGCCAGAGATTTTTCTCTCTACTTTAGCCTTTTCAAACCTTACTTTTGTAGAGATTTGGCTAATACAAGAATTCATGTTCACTGTTTGACGTAGTAATAAGGAATTTAAACCGCAATGAAAAATCAAAACGTACCTAACTGGATGAAGCAACTCGCAGGTTTCGCAGGAGTAATCGGCGCTAGCGCGCTAATTGGTTTCCCCGCTTGGGCTCACATCAACTCCAACACAAATGTTGCTAATGCAACTCAAACTCAACAACTTGCAGGAAATCCAAAAACCGCTGCTTCACCAGCACCAACAGCCGCTACTAAGGATATTGTCGCTATTGCATCTGGCGACGCTCAATTTAAGACATTGACAAAGGCTTTGGGAGCAGCAGACTTGGTTAAAACCCTCCAAGGAAAAGGCCCTTTCACTGTTTTTGCACCGACAGACGCGGCATTTGCTGCCTTGCCAAAAGCAACTTTAGATGATTTGCTCAAACCAGCAAATAAAGCCAAACTTGCCAAGATTTTAACTTACCACGTTGTTTCTGGTTCAGTTTTATCTACCAGCCTCAAATCAGGCGATGTTAAAACCGTGGAAGGCGGCTCGCTGAAGGTGGTAGTTGCCGCAGGCAAAGTTACTGTTAGCGACGCTAATGTTGTGAAAGCTGATATCAAAGCTAGCAACGGCGTTATTCACGTAATTGACAAAGTTTTGCTCCCCCCTGATGCAAAATAGGACGAGCATTTTGGGTCTCAAATGATCTCAAATTAGGTACGTTGTTGGGCTTTAGCCCTCTTTATCTATACGTCTAAGAGGGTGTTTGAAAACACCTTTCATTGGTATCAAAAGACCCGATTCTCCTAACCACCTTTCCAACGGAGAACCAGAATCCAACTCAAGGTCCCCCTTGGAAAGCGGGATGCGAGGGGGATCGGGTATTAAAGGGCACAACTTTTGACTTTTGAAATACCCTATAAAGAGGGCTAAAGCCCAACAACGTACCTTTATTTATTAATATCACAGTAACCCAAACGTATGGGATAGATTACAAAAGTGTCGGCAACATGAGAGTAAAAGTTGACCCCTTGCCTAACTCGCTATTAACAGTAATTTCTCCCCCCAGCATCTCAGAGTATTTCTGCGCTATAGCCAAACCCAAACCCGTACCTCCGTACTTGCGGGTAGTCGAAGCATCAGCTTGCGTAAAAGGTTGAAATAACTTTTCTAGCTGTTCCGGAGTCATCCCAATTCCCGTATCAGTACAATTAAAAATTAACTCTTCAACATCCCAACTATTCTCGTCATTTTGATTTTTTTTAACGCTGAGTGTAACAATCCCTTGCTGAGTAAACTTCGCTGCATTGCTCAGCAAATTAAATAAAATTTGAGTTAACTTAGTTTTATCGGAATGCAATTGGCCAATATTAGGATCGCATTCAACATTCAGGCGATTGTTGTTTCGGAAAAATAACGGCTCAACAGTTTTTACTACATCTTTAATTGTCTCGAATACGTCAAAAGTTTCTAATTCAAGTTCCCCGTGACCTGCTTCAATCTTCGACAAATCCAGAATATCATTAATCAATCCCAGTAAATGGTTGCCTGCATTGTGAATTCTTTCCAAATCCGACACAAAGTCTTCTTCGCCAATATCTAAAGCATCTTCTTGCAGAATCTCGCTGTAACCGATAATCGCATTCAGAGGAGTTCGCAGTTCGTGGCTCATGTTAGCCAAAAACTGACTTTTAGCCAAATTAGCTGCTTCTGCTGCTTCTTTTGCCTTATAAAGTTCTGCCTCGGCTTGCAAGCGGTCGGTTACGTCGTGAGCCAGCACTAATTCAGCTTTTCTGCTGTCAAATATCAGGGTATAAGAAGTAACTTCTACATCAATAATTGTGCCGTTTTTTGTCTGGTGCTGCCACACACCCCCAAAATCAATTCCGGCATCTACTTGGGATATATTTTCTAGCAATCTGGACAGTTCTTGGCGCGGACGAATATCCGCAACGGTCATGTGGAGAAATTCGTCGCGAGTGTACCCGTAGTGCTCGACAGCAGCTTGATTGACGGCTATAAATTCCAGAGTTTCTAAGTCGTAAACCCACATCGGATGGGGGTTGTTTTTAAACAAAAGTCTGTAGCGTTCTTCGGAGGCTCGGAGTTCGGCTTCGGCTTGCTTGCGCTCGGTAATGTCGCGGACAACAGTGCAAATAATCTCGCGGCCGCCGTAGGAAATCAGGCTGGCGCTTACTTCCACGTCCATGCAGGAACCGTCTCGGCGGCGGTAGAGAACTTCGCCAATTCTGAGTTGTTTCTCTCTTAGCAGGAACAGGATATTTCGGTCAACTAGGTCTTTGGAATAGGCGACGATATCGTAAACACTCAGTTGCGAAATCGCATCAAGACTGTAATCGAGCAAGTTTCTAAAGGCTGTATTGGCTTCTAAAATGCGTTTGGTTTGAGCGTCCCACAGGAAAATGCAGTCTGTAGCTTGCTCGACAACGGCTCGGTAGCGGGCTTTTTCCTCAAGTTGTTCGCTTTCGGCGCTGGCGATCGTCCCGAGCATTCCATTGATAGTATGGGCAAGGTCGGCCAACTCGTCTGCGCCCGTGACCGGCAGTCGCACCGAGAGGTCTTGGCTGCTGCTGACGCGGTTAACTGCTTTCGCCAAACTGCTCAACCGAGACAGCACCAAATGCTCAATCAGCAGCAGAGTGCAGCCGATAAATCCTATTCCCGCTAACCCCACAGACACCAGTAGGTACATTAAACTGATTTGACCTTGGCGGTAGATTTCTCTGGGCATATCCACCCGTAGAAGTAGCGCGGGTCGATCGTAAATATCCTGGATCAAAGCATAACCCGCCATCAAATCTTCGCTGACAGGACGCACAAAAATCGTTTTTTTCGCCGACAGTTTTTGCCGTGCTTTCACAAAATCAGCGGGTAAATCACGCTCATCAATGCTGTGTACAATCAATGGCAAGCGAGTAATTTTAGAAAGCTTCTCAATGCCCGCAGCATCCAAATTGCGCCCGAATACCAGCGTGCCCCGAATCGGGCCGGTGCTTTTTGTAGTGAGAATTGGCCGGGAACTAATCAGTATCGGCCCTGAGGGCAGCAGCAGGATACCAGCGAGGCTACTTTTGGGATTGGGGTGCTGCAACAGCGGGTCGTTGAGAGAAATATGCTCTTTTAATGCTTCTGGAACAGGCGTTAGTTTCATCTTGTCGCTGTCTAAACCCGTACCGTAAACTATTTTGCCAGAAGTATTGACAAATATGGCTAGATGAACTCTCAAATTATTCAGCCCTTCTGGAACTAAATTCGAGGCAATGAATTCTGAGTTGCGGTTTTGGATAAAAGTGTAGGTGTCATCCCAGGCAGACCAGTCAGCAAAGCGCGAGTTGAAGTCATCTGCGGTTTGCCCGAACACGCTGAGCACTCCCTTGACAACCTGTGTGGCTTCTTGTTCCTCTGCTTTGACAAGGCTGCCCAAAAGGATGCTGGAGGAGGCTGCATAGAGAATGCCAGTCAGTCCAGCGATGGTAATGCCAACTATTGATAGTGTTTTCCGACGCAGTTTCATCTTGCCGAGTGTGTGATGTCAGTCTGAAATTCTCAACTCAGGAGCAATTTTACTGCTGTTTCCTGAATCCTGGCTGCTGGCGCTGCACCAGTCTGCCGGGAGGGAGTTTTGTAGGGCGCCCCGTAGCCTCACATTTTCTAGGGTAATTCGAGTTTGCTGTCAGACGCACCCTACCGCTGCCTTGTTAAGGAGTATACAGCTAACATATGCTGACTTCAGGCATAGGGATGAGACCTGGTTTTTTGTTAAACAAGATCTTCGCCAAACCGGAAAATCCCCTCAGAAATTAGGTTGGGTTGAGGCACTCGTACCGAACAAATAGGTTTTTGTTTCGCTTTGCTATACCCAAGAAACCAAGAAAATCGCGCTACTGGTTATACCAGTTTCAGAAATGAATGCAACTGTAGGGAAACTCCAAACTCTTATGCAGTAAATCATTCCCAATTATTTAATCCCCAATCGAAAATCGAAAATGGTATTAGTTTCCCCACACCTGCTGTTTGTGAGCTTCCTTGCAAATACCCAAAATGCGCCGATCGTTCTCGCTGACGGCGGAAATAGGGTGATACTGTTGCAGGTTTACGGAGTAGGGAGAGCGACTGCCGTCGTAAGTGTCCACTACTGTTAAATTTAACTGAGTTCGCTCCGCAGTGCCGTAAAAACAGTAAAAAGCAGACCGAGGCAGGTAAAAAGCACCGACTACTTTGCTCTGTCGCATTTCAAATACAAAATATTCTTTTTTAATTCGATCGGGCTGGCTGGACTGGCCGTAGAGGTAAATGCCGTCTGCTAAACCTGTGCTAGCGGTATCTGGCGCAGCATTTGGGAGCGATTGCGAGGTAAAAATGCCGGATTTGATGTCCGATGGCTGTGCCTCGCCTAGGGGAAATTCGATGCTGAAGTTACCGGGCGAGAGAGCAAGGGCGATCGCCTCTAAAGTGCTTGTTAATACGATCGAATAAGTCAAAACCACTTGCTTGCCCCAAAATTTCCCATAGCTGCTGCGCTGCCCTTCTTGTACCTGTTTCAAAGAGATATTACAGAAACCGGGTATTTTGCTTAATCCTGAATATTAAATTGAATGGGCGATCGCCCGCCCGGTTCCTAAATTCAAATCTCAGATTAGTTTTGATAAATTGCGATCGCCCATCAAGTGCGATCGACATCTTAAATATAGCGCTTTTCAAATCTTTCGAGGTACTTGTCAGCCTACCAATTACCCATTGCTATGTGTACCTCACTCAGATCGTGTCCAGTCGATAACCATCACAAGAAGGGTTCGTAGTGCGGACTTCAGTCCGCATCTAAAAAGCGGACTGAAGTCCGCACTACGAACTTTACTTATTTTGGTCAATTGGCCAGAAAGCGGACTGAAGTCCGCACTACGAACTTTACTTGTTTTGGTCAATTGGCCAGAAAGCGGACTGAAGTCCGCACTACGAACTTTACTTGTTTTGGTCAATTAGCCAGAAAGCGGACTGAAGTCCGCACTACGAACTTTACTTATTTTGGTCAATTAGCCAGAAAGCGGACTGAAGTCCGCACTACGAACTTTACTTATTTTGGTCGATCGACCGGACAGGATATCACTTGAAAATTGCTTGCTATCAAAATATCCTTCCTGGAAGCGCTTGCACAAAAAAAGAGTTGAGATTTGGATAAAATCTCAACTCTTTTAGTGACTAACTAGCCAAATATTCTCGGACTTGAGACTGACGCCGCCGCAGGTGGGCGAGGGCTTGATGTTCTAGCTGTCGCACCCGTTCGCGGCTGAGATTCAGGCGTTCTCCGACTTTCGCCAGAGACATTTCGGTGCCGTCTTCCAAACCGAAGCGCAGAACAATTACATCTCGTTGCTGGGGGGTCAGTTCTGATATCAAGGTATTGAGGTCTTGCCGCAGCAATTCCGAAGTAATGTAGTTGTCTGGAGATGCTGTTTCGTCTTCTAAGAGTTCTTGCAGTTCGGTATCTTGGTTATCTCCTACGCGCAAGTCCAAAGAAACTGGATGTCTTGCCATCAGCAGGTATTCCCGAATCTGGGAAGGTTGCAGTTCCAGGGCGGTGGCAATTTCCGCAGGCGAGGGAGAACGGCCCAACTGCTGGGTGAGTTCCCGCTGCACTTTTTTGATTTTGTTGAGTTTTTCGGTGATGTGAATTGGCAATCGAATGGTGCGCGCGTGTTGGGCGATCGCGCGAGTGATTGCTTGGCGAATCCACCAGTAGGCATAGGTAGAAAATTTGTATCCCCGCATCGGGTCAAATTTTTCGACTCCCCGTTCTAAACCGAGGGTGCCTTCTTGAATTAAATCCAAGAATTCCATATTGCGTTTCTGGTACTTTTTGGCGATCGCAACTACTAGGCGCAAATTCGCTTCAATCATCTTTTGCTTGGCGCGCCGCCCTAACTGCAAGATCCGGTTCAGTTCGGCTTCGGTCAATGCCATTTCGGCCGCCCACTCTTCATTCGTCAGATCTCGCTGCCATTCTTTAGCCAGCGCTTGTTTTGCTTCGATTAATTTCATCATTTGCTGTACCTGCTTCCCGAAAACAATCTCTTCTTCTCGGGTTAGCAGGGGTACTCGACCGATCTCGTGCAGATAGGTACGAACCGTATCCGTTGAGGAGTATGGCCGGCTGCCCATGCGATCGGCTTTCACTGTTTTGGTTTTGGGGGTGGTAGTGGACATGGGTGAGTATTGCACTCCTTGTAACAACAGATAAAAAGTTGGTGATACCCTGTCCCACTTTTACAAGTGGGATAAAGACTGCGACAGGGGGGATGTTACCCCTCCTGTTTATCGGTGACGATCGGTAGAAGCTTGTGGTATTGGATTACTTTTATGCTTGATTTTCCAGTAATCCCCGTCGATTTTCCGTAGCTTGCTAGCTTTTACGGCTAGTTCTAGGCGAAGTGAATTTGAGTTTACTTTTCTCAATATTATTCCAAATTTTGAGGCTCGTAAAGGGTAAAAACCTCTGTCTTAAGGTCAAGATTCTACATTTTTCCTTAAGGTTTTCAATTCCCTGCTAGTTTTAAGTGGAACTCAACTTCACAATACTCATGCAAACAGACTCAAGCAAACACACTCATGCAAACAGACTCATGCAATTCGAGGGCTTTGTTTTGCTCTCTATTCCATCATCGCTTGAATTTTTCTCGCTGCCTAGATGCTGCGATGCGAGATAACCGAACTCGATCGCCGTATTCGCTGCAACTTACCGTTTAAAATATTTCTTGACATTTTTATTTAAATATGCTAATCAACTTTTGCTGTCAGTGAGTAAAGATATATTAAGAGCGGGATGTTTGGCTATTTGAGTTAAATTTTGCCATTTTACTGAACAATATTTAACCTTATCCGTATTTTGTGAAGTTAGGGGTGAGGGGTGAGGGGGTGTGAGGGGAAAAGCTTTTGACTGAAAGCTGGGGGCTAATTTTTTTGACGTTCGATCGTAATTTCTAATTAAAGAGATTTTAAGGGCGATTCACGCTCGGGATAGCTACGCACGCGCGTACTTTGTAGCTCATCTAATTCTCAAGGCTAGATTAAACCCGCAACAAAAGCGACTGCTCTATATTAAAATTACCACAAAATCTCGATCGGGTGCTGCAATGAAAGCTAAAAATTTCCCACAATTAGCGTTACTATCGCTGGTGTGTGTCGCCTGTGTGCAAAACCCATTGGCACAAGCACCCGCCGCGTCGTCCGCACCCAATACCCCAACTCCTACGCCAATTCAAACTCGATCAATTTCACCTGCCGTTCAAACAGCAATAGCACAAGAACCCGCCGCATCGCCCGCACCCAATACCCTAACTCCTACGCCAATTCAGACTCCACCGATTTCACCGCCTACTCAAACACCAATAGCACAAAACACTCAAATTTCCACACCAATTCCGACTCAAACGAGTTTAGAGGTTGCCCAAAAACCTACAAACTCTCTGCCACCTGCACAAACTTACGACCTCCGGGTTATCACTAAACAACTATGGAGACGGCTGACAAAAATTACCTTTGGTGAAGATAGTATTATAGTTACTATGGTGATTACAAATGGTAGCAAGGAAGTTGTAATACTTAATGGTGAAAATGGTATGTATCTCTCCGACGATTATGGACAAAAATATAATTTATTACCTCCATTAAATAATCCCCAAATCATGATTAAACCAGGTACTACGCTCAAAGGGCAGTTTGTATTCGTAGGTTGGTTACAACCGAAAGCAAATAATTTGCGGATATATTCCACTATCAATTCTTATAGTTATACTGACCTATTCAACAATATTCCAATTAACAGGTAATTGAGAAATGACTAAGCTAATTAGACTAATTAATACTACGATAATCTCATCATTGCTTTTCGCGACCTCATCCTCTCAGTTGGCTGCCAGTAAATCCGCAAAAGTCGATATTTTTGAATCAGAATCAACAGCAGTTACAACCTTAGAAGTAATACCAATTAGTCCTACTACTGTAAAAGTTGAAATTCTTGCTCAGACTATAGTAAAAGTTGAGAATATCAGCGCGAATCAGACTGCCACAGAGGAGCAGCTACCAACTCAAATAACAACCGAGACTGTCAAAAAGATTGAAACAGAGTTGAACGCCGAGAAAGTACCTGAAGGCATCCGAATTAATGTGGCCGAAACTATTTTATTTGATTTTGACAAATATAACGTCCGCGCCCAAGCTAAACCCACTCTCACCAAGATCAATCTGCTGCTGAGACATTACAAAAATGCCCAAATATTAATCAACGGACACACCGACAACCACGGGGAAGATTCCTATAATCTCGAACTTTCCCAGAAGCGCTCCGCAGCGGTAAAATATTATTTTATCAACGTTTTCAAGGTGCAGAATACCCGAATGCAAACGAAAGGGTACGGCAAAACTAAACCGATTTCTCCTAATAATAATTTAGACGGCTCAGACAACCCGGTGGGGAGGGAGAAAAACCGCCGCGTTGAATTAATTATTAAAACATAGGAATTAGATTTCTTTAACCGCAGATGCACGCAGATTAACGCTGATAAAGAGGGATTTTTATAATGGTTTAATCTGTTGTTAAAATCCCAAATCCATCTTGGCAGATTCTGCCTCGGCAAACACTTGTTCGTCCGGCATTTCTTGCCAGTCAATATCTCCAATTTCTTTGTAAAATTGCTCGTCATAGGGACGAGTTTGCACGACTACCGGCATCGGTACGGCGTGCCCCAAAACTAAAGCTTGCTGTTTTGAGTCGAGTTTAGCTAAAACCGATCGCAAACTCTGGCCTCCAGAAACACCCGTAAAGATAGCATCGATGTCTTTATCGTCGTTTAGCAAGGCTGTGATGCGGGTGCCGACTTGCGACATCACCTCGCCGTCGATACCGGAGGGGCGCTGGTCTACAATCAGCAGAGTTACGAAGTATTTTCGCATTTCGCGGGCGATCGTCCCGAAAATAGTCGATCGGACGATCGCCGGATCGAGAAAGCGGTGGGCTTCCTCAATGGTAATCACTAACGGTTGCGGGCGATCGCACGGATTTTTACTCTGCAAAAACTTCTCAGCTTTCCGCACGTAAGCCCCATGAATGCGGCGAGTAATCACATTGGCTGCTAACATATAGGACAGCATATCCGAGTGAGAACCAAACTCAATTACTACATTTTTCCCTGCATCCAAACACTGCAAAACTTCACTTACATAATTTTTAGGACAGCGTTTGCGAATGTATTTTAAATCATTCAAACGCTCAAGCTTTCGCTGCAAAGCCATAATCGAAGATTTATTTCCCCGCTTTTCTTCGCAAAACATTTGAATATCTTCGTTGGTCATTTCCAGTAACTTATTGATCCAACCCTTACCCAACTCATTTCGCAAAATGATTGCATTTTCGATACTAGCTTCCGACAAATTTAACTCCCGCTGGACTAGCGAGATATCTTCCACTTCAATTTCCTCGAAACTCAAAAACAACTCTTGAGCATCGCGGACTCCTCGGCGCTTTGTCGATTCTGGATCGAGGGTGTAAATCTGCATTTTATCGGGAAACAACTGCCGCAAACCTTTAACAGTGCTAAATTGTTTCCCTTCCGAAACCGCTTCCCACCCGTACTCCGAGTGCATATCAAAAATTAGATTGACAGCAGCTTGCTTGCGAATAATGCCCGACAGCAGCAAGCGCGTCAGAAAAGATTTTCCCGTTCCCGACTTACCAAAAACTCCATTGCTGCGTTCCACAAATCTGTCTAAGTCCAAGCACACAGCCACATCCATGTCAATCGGTTTGCCGATCGCAAAATTGCGGCGGTACGGGTCATCTTCCCAGCCAAAAACCGCCCTAAAATCAGTTTCTTTGGCATCAAACACCTGGGAAAAGTGGCTGGGAATCGTTTTCACCGGCAGCAATTCCATATCGGCGCCACTTTGCGGCTCAAAAGAACCCAAATTTCCTAACGCCAGCTTTTTATCGGGGACTCCGTTACCTGTGGGATTGAAGATGGCTTGAGATTTTTCTTTTTCCGCAGTCAGCATCAACATCGGCGCCAGCTCGATCGTACCGTAGGTGCTGCTACCTGCGAGGACTGCGAGGAGAAAATCGTCGTTGGGGTTGGGAGGGTTGGATAAAATCCGAGAGCTGGATGTTCCGAGAGACACGTCGGTGAGCATACAGAAAAAGTGCGATCGTACCCCCCGCACTACTAAAAATTTCCCCACCCTCATATCTTCCACTGAAACGTCGGCGTGTAGTCGCACTTCTAATCCCTTGCTCAGGGAACCTTGAATAACAGAGCCTAACGGTTTGTCAGTAGTCATTAGTCAGTTGTTAGTTGTTAGTTGTTAGTTGTTAGTTGTTATTTGTTAGTTGTTATTTGTTATTTGTTATTTGTTAGTTGTTATTTGTTAGTTGTTATTTGGGGAGCATCCCATTTTTGAAAAAAGCATTTTTTATTATAGTGCGAGCGTCCCCGCTCGCGAGCAGTATAATCGCGAGCGGGGACGCTCGCACTATATGCAAAACTGAGATGCTCCCGTTAGTTGTTAGTTGTCAGCTTAAGATCTCGCGGGTCGTTGGGTTGTTAGTTGGGAGTTGTGAGTTGTGATTCGCCTGTTGTGCTTCGTTTTTGTTTATTTGTGATTTCCTAATTATTAGCAACTGTCAACTGTCAACTGTCAACCGCCAACCGCCAACCGCCAACTGTCAACTGTCAACTGTCAACTGTCAACTGTTAATTACCATTCCGATTCTAATGGTAGTTCAAAGAAACTCGGATTCAGATCTACATCAGTCAAATCCGTTTCGCTCAAATAAGCATCGGTCAAAGATACCCCTTTCAAACTTGCGCCTTTGAGATTTGCACCTTTAAGGTTAGCACCTCTAAGATTAACTCGGAATAAATGAGCATCGCTCAAGTCTACCTCAGTTAAATCGGCTCCCTCCAAATTTACTCTCATCAAATCTGCTTTTCTGAGATCTGCTTCATTTAACTTAGCGCCGCTGAGGTCGGCTTTTGTCAAGTCTACACCTCTCAAGTCGGCACCGCTCAAGTTAGCGAACAGCAAAGTAGCTCCGGTGAAATCTGTTTCTCTCAAATCGGCATCGCTCAAATTAGCGCCACTGAGGTCAGCCCTTGTTAAGTCTACACCCCGGAGGTCAGAAGAACTCAAATTTACTTGGTGCAAAATTGCGCCGCTTAAATCGGCTCCTCTCAAGTCTGTTCCCTCCAAGTTTGCACCTTTGAGGTAAGCTTTTTTTAAGCTGGCTTTGCTGAGGTCTACATTTTTGAGATTGACCGAACTCAAGTTAGAACCGCTCAAATTAGATCCGCTTAAATCTGACCCGTTTAAGTCGGCTCCGGTTAAGTTGACCCCTTGCAGCGATACATTGGGAGCAATTAAATAAGCTCCGCCAAGACGGGGGTCAATGCCTTCTGAAAAGAATGTTTGGTTGCTGTAAACAGCTTTTTCTAAAATCGTGCCGCTCAGACTGGCTTCCCTCAAGTCTGCGCCGCTAATGTTGGCTCCTGCTAAGTTTGCCCGATCGAGTTTCGCTCCAAATAAAATAGCTTTGTATAAGTTTGTCCGCCGCAAATCGGCTCCTTTTAAATCGGCTCCGGTCAAATCTACCATCGCCAGATTTAATCCTGGGAGCGAGGCATTGGGAGCGAGCAAAATTGCTCCCAATGCACCCGGGTCAATATCGTCGGGAAACATTGTCCGGTTGTTGTAGACTGTCTTGTCTAAAATAACGCCAGTCATCTGAGAGCCTCGCAAATCTGCTCCACTGAGATTGGCTCTGGTTAAGTTGGCTTGCTGGAGATTGGCTCCCACTAAATTGGCCTTGATCAAACTTGCTTGTTTGAGGTTGGCTCCCGTGAGTTCTGCTCCTACCAGAGTAGCTTCTCGGAGGACAGCACCCGTCAAATCGGTTCTGGTGAGGTTAGCTAAATTCAGAAATGACTCAGCTAAATCCGCCCCGCTAAGATTGGCGCGGGTGAGATCCGCTTCGATCAGATCTGCATACCTGAGAATTGCGTCGCTCAGGTTGGTTTCTCGGAGGTCCGTTCCCCTGAGGTTGGCTCCCCGGAGTTCCGCACCGCCGAGGTTGGTGCCTTTAAGCGGTTGTCCCCTGAGGTCGAGCCGGTGCAAAAAGTCACCAACGTTCATTTCCATGTCGATTTGCCTCTTGATTCTTCACGCCTGAAGATTGGGTCTGAAGCCTCCCCCTAAAGGGGGGAAATCAAACAAAATGATTCATTGCTTCAATCCTCTTCTATCGACGGCTATGGGTAGCTGTTAACTGTCAACTGTCAACTGTCAACTGTCAATTGTCAATTGATGACCTTAGCTTGACATTTCGAGGGCAGAATCGGGAATAGCGGAAAAACTATAGATTTTTTGAGGTTGAAGCTTCGCACAGGCGGATGCGACTTGTTCCAGGGGCAAGCTTTCGCGATCGAGCTGGACTTGCAGGGTTTTGAGCGGATCTGCGCCGGAGGAAACCATGAATTCTAATGTTTGCAAGTCGGACTCTGTGCTGATAGATTCAAGAATTTGGCCGATCGCCTTGACGTAAGGATGGTTTGTCTCCGAGTACCAGTCGGGAGCTGCGAGTCCGACTTGATCGAAGCCTAAATGAACGATGAGGGAACCTTCTCCAAACAAAGCGATGCCCACCGGCCGTGCTTCTTCTTGCAGCAGTAAGTCGTGGCTAGCGGCCAATTGCCGCAGTTTTTCGAGGTGTTCGTAGCGATTTTGGATGGCAGAATCTTCCTCTTTTCCTTCTTCCCTCGAACCTCTTGCTTCTTCCTTCTTCCGACTTCCATCCGACTTAGTTTCGTTCCACTGAATCGCTACTGTGACTAAATAAGTTTGCAGCAGCATATGACCTAGTTTTTCGGCTTTGGTTGCCAGATAGATCGAGTTGTAATCTGTGGCTTCAATGAGTAAGGGGACGCGATCGACTACTTCAATGCCGTAACCTTTCAAACCGGCAATTTTGCGCGGGTTGTTGGTAATCAACCGAATTTTTTCCACTCCCAAATCGTTAAGCATTTGTGCTCCAACGCCGTAGTTCCGCAAGTCGGCGGGAAAGCCCAAGCGTTCGTTAGCTTCTACGGTATCGTATCCGATATCTTGCAGCGAGTAAGCTTTGAGTTTATTGACCAGTCCAATCCCCCGACCTTCTTGGCGCAAGTAAACTATGATGCCGCAACCGGCATTTTCGATCATTTTTAGTGCCGCTTGGAGTTGCATCCGACAGTCGCACCGCAGGGATCCCAAAGCATCTCCGGTCAGACATTCCGAATGCACCCGCACCATCACGGGTTTGTCTTTAAATTCTGCCGGGTCGCCCTTGACAATGGCAACGTGTTCTGAATTGTCTTGAGTGTCGCGGTAGGCGTAGATCGTAAACTCGCCGAATTCAGTCGGCAATTTGGCGACGGTTTCGCGGCGGACAAATCGATCGTGCTTCAGGCGATAGCTAATTAAGTCAGCAATGCTGATGATTTTGAGGTTGTGGGTTTTGGCATATTCGATCAATTCGGGCAACCTCGCCATCGAACCGTCGGGGTTTTGAATTTCGCAGATGACGCCGCTGGGATAGAGGCCGGCGAGTCTGGCGAGGTCAACTGATGCTTCGGTGTGTCCGGCGCGTTTGAGGACGCCACCATCGATCGCCCGCAGCGGGAAAATATGACCGGGACGGCGCAAATCTTGAGGTTTGGTATCTGGGTGGATGGCTACTTGGATGGTGCGGGCGCGGTCTTCGGCGGAGATACCGGTACTGACGCCGTTGACTGCATCGATGCTGACGGTAAAGGCAGTTTGGTTCTTGTCGGTGTTTTTGCTGACCATGAGAGGCAGTTCTAGGCGATCGAGTCGATCGCCGGTCAAGGCCAGACAAATCAGACCTCGCGCCTGCACTGCCATGAAATTGATATTGTCGGGGGTGGCGAATTGGGCGGCACAAATCACGTCGCCTTCGTTTTCGCGGTTTTCGTCATCGACTACTACCAGCATCCGACCTGCTTTCAGGTCTGCGAGGGCGCTGTCAATTGAGTCAAATTGAAAGGATTGAGTTGAGGTGTTGTTGTAGGGCACTGAGGAGTTCAAGCTATAAACAGTATTGTTATGGAAATAGAATCTATTATTGATTGTAGCCTGTTGTTTCCGGCAGGGCGATCGTCCGAGCCAGATGAGTTTAACATTATTTTTGAGCTTGCCTACTAGAATAACTGCTTTTTGTCAATCAAAAATTGCCAGAATATTTCATGAGTTCGATCGAGATTGCGAGGCTTTTAGGGGAAGAGAAGGAAAATTATGTTGATTCTAAATCCGAATTTTTTAGATATTAATGCGATCGTTATAGCGCGGTTGAGTTGTTGATTTAGCAATTGTGGCGATGACGAAAGCAGCGACAAGCGATCGGATTTGCAATTGTCATGTATGATTTTGGGGCGATCGCTCTGACCGAATCTCGCGCTATTCTTAAAACATGGATCAGTCTGAGGGAGGTCGCGTAATGAATATTACTTTAAGTCCAGAGCAGATGCAATTGATCGAGGCGCAATTGGCCCAGGGGTCGTTTAGTTCGCCCTCCGAAGTAATCACCAAAGCCCTCCATACTCTGGCGCAAACCCAGAAGCATTATTCGGAGTGGGAGGAGGAAGTGCGTCAGTCCATTAAGGAAGCGGAGGCGGAACTATCGCGGGGTGAGGGAATTCCCTTAGAGACTGTGCGAGAACAATTGCAGGAAAAGTTTCGCAAAGCACGAGAGTGTGTCAAAAACTGTGAAACTTAGTGAAATTTCCGAATATGCGACATATTTACCAAAATTTTGAGGCAATGTTTCCCGATGAAAATAGAGCGTTTATTGACAATTTCAAATATTTGGGTTGATCGAATCATCAAGTCTGGTCTTTTTACAAATACAAAAGCTGACCCTAACATCTGATAAAATCTTATTATCAAAACAATACTTTTCTACCAGATGACCGCAATATTGTTATGTTCTGGGAAAATAGTGATACCCATCATCTACCAGAAAAATGACTAATTCTAAGCTGTCGCGCCGCAAAGTGCTACTTTTAGTTACTGGGGCTTCAGCTCTAGTCGCTTCTATTCCGGTTTACGCTCAAAAAAAGAAGCGACCTCGCGGCAATCGACGGTATTACGGAGATAAAGACTACTCAGATTACGACAACCGCTCTAGTCCAACTCCTACACCAGCCCCGACCCCAGCGCAGCCAGAAAAATACAGCCCGCCTCATCCTGCGTTAATACCTGCCGTTGGGGGAGGCGTTTTTAGTTTGTTTGGTGTCGTAGGTGCGTGGCTTTGGAAGATCAACCACAAAGCCTCTCAAAAATTGGCAACTTCTTCGCCTTCTACAAATCGTGGCAAGACGATCGATCCCATAGAGCAAGAACTCAATCAGATGAAATTTGAATCGGGTATGAACCGAGCCAAATCCGTGAGACGGGTGACATCGGCTCCCGCTCCCTCTGAATGGTATGTATTTCGCAGCGGTAAAGCCGAGGGGCCATATACCAAATTGCAACTATTGGAGGTTCAGAAGATTACCGATCGCACCAAAGTGAGACTTGGGGAAGCTGAGTGGCAGCGGGCTGGTGAAATTCCAGAATTAGCAGGGTATTGTAAAACTTCATTGACTTTATAGCCATTAATAGCCATGTATAGTATAGTATAGTCAAAAATCACGGCTAAACAATGCAGCTCGTTTCCAAGCACATTATCGATCGAAACCACTGGCTGTACAAGCAGCTAGATAATTTGTGCTTTCTTTCTAAGAATCTTTTCAACTACGCTAACTACCTAATCCGACAAAAATTTATCAGCTCGGGAGAATACCTAGATTATTACAAAATACAGAAAATATGTC
>NZ_JAHRFA010000102.1:0-13896 GCF_020883045.1 Microcoleus sp. CAWBG58
CAAAAAGTCTTCAAGATTAGCTATTTAATCTTCTACTTTTTGAGTTTTTGAGCAACTGCTTGCCTGAGCTTCAAAGGTGGCTACTTTTAGCTGCGCTCATTTTTTAGTCTAAACTACAGTCAAAATAAAAAAGGCAGAATTCGGTGAAGCGATCGCATTTCACGTTAGAATTCAGGTAGGTTATCCGGATCGATTCCTTGCGATCGCAAATACTCAGCTAGGCGATCGGCTCGCTGTTGTTGAACCTCAGCTCGCTGTCGTTCAACCCTCAACTGCTCGCGCATCTGCTGCACCGCTGCATCCGGCAGGGGATAGACATTTCCCGACTCGTCGTACCACATCAGAATTTCTTGCTCGATACCCCCAATAAGTTGCCCAGAGCGCCCCATACCCAGTCCAATTTCTGGCATCCAATAGGGTTCGCCAATCTGTTGCCGGTACTGCCCGTCAATCAGCTTGTAGGTTTCAAACGGTTGATGTCGATCGCGCCGCCAAAATTCCGGGTTGTAAATAATGTAGTACAAAACCCCTAAAGAGGCATAAATCGACATCTTCTCGTCGTACTCCGCCCCGGGCTTGTGAGACACCATTTCCAATGCTAAAACCGGCACAACCTCGTTTTCTTCCCAGACAGCATAGCTGCGGCGAGATTTGCCTCCTTTTCGGCGCTCCACCCCCAAACTGAGAAACCCGTCGGGAACTACAGGCACTTTGGGACTGATTCCCGTCGTGTGATACACCGCCATATCCACCCCAAAGTACCAATCCATCCGAGCCGACCAAATACCCGTCAGCACAAACAATAATAGGTTGGGTAGGAGATTCTGGTCTTCGTTATCCACAGGCGTATCGTCCGAACAGGGCAGGTCTTCGGTGGAGGGCAAGCTTGATTTTAGTTCTGGCGAAATCATGGCAGTTAACTTCTATCGCGATCGTTAACCTGATTTTAGATTCTAGCAACTTTTGGGGAATTTTTAATTTTTAATGCGGTCAAATTTTTAATTCAACGGGTTCGGAGTATATCCGTCGCTTTCTGCCGATTTAACGGAAGGAAACCCCGGACTCGATTGGTCTATGGTCAAACAAATTGTTGACAGAACCCAATTTGAGCTAAAATTGACAAGACACCACAAAACTAGGAGAACTCACAGTGGAAGTTCTACACATCAAACACAATATTGCAACATTGCGCGATCGCCTAACCACTCTACAAGACTGTCTTTGACTCAGCAATAAACGCCGAAAGCCAAAAGTTACAACAGCTAGCAGCACAGCCGGAATCGCGCAACAACACCAACACAGTTGAACCGATACTGCAAGAACTAGACCAACTCGAATCCTACCAGGTAAAACTCAACCAGTGCCAAACTTGTTTAGCAGATACTAAAGCCACAGCCGAGTTACTGGAATTTCAAGCAGACAAAGAACTAGAGCAAGAACTTCAAACTAATTTAGCTCAACTAAACCGCTCTCTCGAAGAGTATGAAATAGAGCAATCCTTGAGCGAACCTGGTGACAAAAATGGAGCCTACCTCATAATTAACGCCAGAACAGGCTATATGGATGCTCACTACTTGGCAGAAATGTTGGTGAGAATGTATAGTATTTGGGGAATAAGCCGAGGCTACGAAGTTGCGGACGTTGAATCTTCCCCAGCGCCTGAAATAGGAATTAATTCTACAACCTTGGAAATAAACGGACGTTACGCTTGCGGTTATCTCAAGTCAGAAACCGGAATACACCGACTTAAACGGAAATCACCTTTTAATATTACCAGAAAGCGACTCACTACAGCGACGGTGGAAATTTTACAAATGTACGTGCAATTGGAGATTCCACAGCCGGATTTAGAACTAATCTTACCCAATCCCAATCTGAATCGTAACGGAACCAAAGCTTGGGCGAAAATTGTGCATATTCCTACGGGTATTTCTGCAATCTGCGACGGATGCCGCACTCAAATGCAAAATAAAGACAAGGCTTTGGCTGTTCTCAAGAGCAAACTGTTTGCTATTATGCAAAGGCAGGAAGTTGCAGAAATTTCAGATATTCAGGTCGATCGCCTGCAAACAGTCCTCAACCAACCAATTCGAGAATATCAATTTGCCAGCGACAGCGCCAACCCGGACACAGTTTTGGATTTTCGTACAGGCATCCAAACAACAGCCGTCGCCGAGGTACTCGACGGCAAGATTGACTCATGTCTCAAAGCTGGTGTGCTGCTGAAAAATTGATTTGCACAGATTGAACCCAATTTCAGCTAAAATCGACAAGACACCACAAAACTAGGAGAACTCACAGTGGAAGTTCTAGACATCAAACACGATATTGAAACATTGTCCGATCGACTGGGTACCACCCAGGACTATCTTTGACATCCCCGCACTTACAGCCAAAATCCAAGACTTAGAGCAAATCTGCGCCCAACCGGCATTCTGGGACGACCAAGAACAAGCTCAAGAAACCCTCCAAGAACTGAATGACTTCAAATCTCATTTAGACCAATACCACGGCTGGCAGACTAGCCTAGAAGACGCTAGAGCTATTTTAGAACTGCTGGAGTTAGAAGCCGACGAGTCCCTGTTCCAAGAAGCCTCATCGAGTCTTTCACAATTAACCCGCGAACTCGACCAGTGGGAATTGCAACAATTACTGTCTGGGCCCTACGACGAAGGCGGCGCGGTTTTGACAATTAACGCCGGGGCCGGCGGTACAGATGCTCAAGATTGGGCCGAAATGCTGCTGCGGATGTACACCCGCTGGGGCGAAAGTCAAGGTTACAAAGTACATTTAACCGAGATTTCTGAGGGAGAGGAAGCAGGTGTTAAATCTGCCTCTTTGGAAATTGTCGGCCGCTACGCCTACGGCTACATGAGGTCGGAAAAAGGTACTCACCGTTTGGTGAGAATTTCGCCTTTTAACGCTAATGACAAGCGTCAAACCAGTTTTGCGGGCGTTGAAGTGATGCCGGTGCTCGATCGATCCGTTAAACTGGATATTCCCGAAAAAGATTTGGAAGTCACGACTTCCCGGGCGGGCGGCAAGGGCGGACAAAACGTTAACAAGGTAGAAACCGCTGTCCGCATCGTTCACCTTCCGACTGGTTTAGCCGTCCGCTGCACCGAAGAACGCAGTCAGTTGCAAAATAAAGAAAAAGCTCTCGCCTTACTCAAAGCTAGGTTGTTGGTGGTTGCTAGGGAACAGCGCGCCGCCGAAATTGCCGAGATTCGCGGCGACATGGTAGAGGCAGCTTGGGGCAACCAAATTCGCAACTACGTGTTTCACCCCTATCAAATGGTCAAGGATTTGCGGACTGGCGTGGAAACTACCGCCGTCTTAGATGTGATGAACGGCGAATTAGACCCCTTTATTCAAGCTTACCTGCGACAGGAAAATCAGTTGGTCAGTTGACAGTTGACAGTTGACAGTTGACAGTTGACAGTTGACGGTGAGGACTTCAGTCCGCAACAAAGAAGGACTGAAGTCCTCACTACGAACCTATTTTCTGGTATAATTTTGGGGTTTTGGTCGATCGCGCTGCCAAAAACCTTGATATGATAAAACTTGATCTGACAAACACTAAGGAGAAAGAATGACCCAAGTTGTAATCGGCGAAAACGAAGGGATCGAGTCAGCCCTACGACGGTTTAAGCGACAAGTTTCCAAAGCGGGAATTTTCCCCGACATGAGAAAACACCGCCACTTTGAAACCCCCCTCGAAAAGCAGAAGCGCAAAGCTATTGCCAGAAGGACTAAGAGACGCTTCCACCGCAACAACAAACCCTAGAACTAGCACTAAATTGATTCGGCAGATATAATGCCTTGCGATTCTAGTACCGCAGCGACTCGGAGAATCACCGCTTCGCTGTAGGGAGCACCAACAATTTGTACCCCCAAGGGCAAAGCCCCGGGCCGCTGTACGGGCACGCAAAGCACCGGCAAGCCTATAAATGATAGGGGTTGGGTGAACAGTCCCAGATTGGGACGCACTAAGATTTCTTGTCCGGCGATGACCATTTTCTCGACACCAATTTCAGGAGCCGCGATCGGAGTTGCGGGTGCGAGAATGATATCTGTATGTTGGAATATTGCACGAACGCGATCGCGATACCACTGTCTGAATCTCTGCGCTTGCACGTACCACGTCGCAGGAATCATCGTTCCAGCCAAAAAACGATCGCGCGTTGCCGGATCGAAGTCTTGAGGGCGCGATCGCAAATTCTCCAAATGCAAGTTTCCACCCTCGCAAGCAGTAATTATAAACGCTGCCGCCCGCGCGCGATCGGATTCCGGTATGCTGACAGTCACAAGCCCCCCAATTTTTCGGGAATTTGCTATTTCTGACTCCATACCACAACTAAGGACATTTGTCAAGGCATTAGCCACAATTTCTACAGCATCCATAGCTTCCGGTTCGGCCCCTGTAGCGAAATAGCCGTCAGCAACAGCAATTCGCAATCCTTCAATTCCTATATTTAACTGTGGCGAAGTAAGTTCTGGCGGGCGTTGAGTGCAAACTGGATCGCGATCGTCCGGGCCTTGCAGGATATCATACAGCAGCGCCATATCTCGGAGCGATCGCCCGATCGGCCCGACGCAATCCAAACTACTCGAAAACAAACAAGTTCCGGCCCTTGATAAACGGCCGTAAGTAGGCTTAAACCCAAAAACACCGCACAAAGCAGCGGGTACGCGGATGGAACCGTTAGTATCTGAGCCCAAAGTAACGGGTACTAAACCCGCAGCCACCGCCGCAGCGGAACCTCCGCTGGAACCCCCAGCGATGCGTGCAGTATCGCGGGGATTGCGAGTTGGGCCGTAGTGGCTGTTTTCCGTGACAAAACCGTAGGCGTACTCATCCATGTTGAGCGTACCTACAAGCACCGCACCAGCTTGTCGCAGTCGGGCGACCCCCGCCGCGTCGCGCGCAGCCGGAGGGTTTTCAGCATTGATTTTTGAGCCTGCTAAAGTAGTAATTCCGCTGACATCAAAGAGATTTTTGACAGCGAAGGGAACACCTGCTAGCGGGCCTGGGTTTTCGTTACGTGCGATCGCATTATCTATTTTTTCGGCATCTGCAAGCGCGCGATCGACCATCACATTAGTAAAACAGTTAAAAGTGCGATCGGCAACCGCAATCCGTTCCAAAGCAGCACTAACCGCCACTGTAGCTGTCACCTCACCGCTTTTAACGGCCGCCGCCGTAGCAACCGCATCAGCCTTATCCAAAAAAATATCTGCGTTCATCCGCGTTCATCAGCCCTCATCTGCGGTTAAAAATCTAAGGTTCAAACACCGGTGCAGCTTCTACTTCTGAAGGTAAAGGAAATTCTGTAACGAGTTGGGCGATCGCCACTATCCTCTCGAAGTTTACCACAACACCCGGCCGATGTTCTGGGTCTAGGGGCAAGTTTATCAGTTCAGCAGTGCGATCGACGTATTCTTCTATATTTACCATGAGCACATCCAAAAAACATCAGCGTTCATCCGCGTACATCCGCCCCCATCTGCGGTTAAAAATCTAAGATTCAGATCTAGGCGCGATCGACTATTGTATTTTAAGGGCTATTGTATTTTAAGGGCGATCGGGCAGTCAGTTGTTATTGCTTAGTTTTTTGTATTCCTCGGATTGTCTGATATCATCTAAAGGCGATATAGTTTCAGTTGGGCGATCGGGACAGAACTTTATAGATGTTTGCGTTTGTCCCGAATGGAAACTTCTATTAACTTCTATTTTAAGCTTTCCTTTTTGCCAACCCTTGGAACCAATTTTTAGAATTTGACAATCAATTCCTTCTTGAGGCGATTTCCAGTTTATATCCCCTCCCATAATTTTTGTTTCTTCGTTAATACACAATTCACTCATCCAATCCATCATTTTCCTCGGGCTATATCCCCCCATTTCTACATAAATCTCAACTATCTTACTAAACTTGCTAGCGGCTAGCTCTTTAAATCGACGCACCATAAAAGTAGCTTCCTCGAATAACAGAACATCATCATCACCGACTGTCTCATAGTTATTATCGGATTTAATTTCATCATTCATTCTTTTTACAAAATTCTGCTGCTTCCTATTTGATACCATTTCAAGCTATTTGAGTCAAGGTTGTTGACAAAATAAATTGACTCTCGCACTTTCCCAACTCAAACACTAACAGTTTCCCGCAACTTCTCAACAGCCATATCTAGCGGAGGCAAATCAAAATCCTCAGCATCCATCAATTCCTTAATTTTCTCAAAAATCTCAATCTCCGCCTCTTCCTGGTCGGTTAGCTTATCATAAAAATAAGGATCGGTAAACCACTGCTCAAACGCTATCATTAACAAGCCATTAGGCGAAAGTTCAAACCGCCAATACTTAGAAATTCTGCTGTCAACCACTTCAAACATCGGCGCCGGATTGTGGATGGGATAATAGCTGTAATTATCATTGCAGATATAGTACCAAATAGTTCCTTTCCATTCTCGGATAGCATAAACAACATATTCCTTGCCTATAGTTAGTGATAACTCAACTGTTCTAGTGTAACCGCGCGGCGGATCTATATATTCTTCAGGTAGAGATGCACCAGTCTTAGCAATACAGCGAATTTTCATAACTTGATTACCTACAAATTTTTAGGGGCTGTTTTAGGATACTGCCGCTTGAACTTAAACTCCACATCTTGAAGAGTCTGACTGTTCCGAAACCAATGGACTTGTACGGAAGCTCCATTAATTTCAAAAGCCTCAATGCTTGTCATTTTATCCCAATCTTCAGAATTCCCGCCATAAACAGCAACAAGTCTCCGTGCATCCCCCAACAATCTATCTGTACCGCAATGAATTACTATGCAATTACCAGCCTTAGCATCTTGCAGCAGCAATTGCTCCGGTAAATTTCTCGGACTCTCATCTGGAATAGCACCTTGATTCATAGTTTAACAGTTTTAGATGTCATCGAGCGAAAAAGTATGTGAGTTCAAGGGAAAAGACTAAATTAACCTCCACTATTTCTCAACTCAAACACTAACAATTTCCCGCAACTTCTCAACAGCCACATCCAGCGGAGGCAAATCAAAATCCTCAGCATCCATCAATTCTCGAATCACCTGTCAACCCATTCTTTCCCTCTCATCCCCTCATCCCCATCTTCCTCTGCGTCCTCTGCGCCCTCTGTGGTTAAAAATCTTACTCAAACAACAAACATATAACGAGAATCACAGAAAACAACTACAAAACGCCAATATTCAGACAATATCAAATTCTAGATTGTGATGTTTTACAAAATCAAAACTAAAATGGTCAACCACATTAGTATCGCTCAATTCCAGATTGTAAAAATCCACAAAATCCGCATCAAAATAAGGCCCAGCGTGCCAAGTCCCCACATCCAACTTAATAAAACAATTCCCCGGAATCCGAAAAGCAACAATATCCTCCAAACTCGGTTTATCGCCCTCCCCAGGAGGCGCAACCGCCATCAACCAATCCTTACCTTCCAAAGAACCCAAACACTGAGTGCATTTAACGTGCCGTGTAATTTTGCCAAACTTGCGACCTTTCTGGTGAAGCCGCATAATGTAAAATCTAGGAATGCCATTTTGCAAACTTAACTGAGCATCCTCAACATCAAAAAACTTACCATCAACACTCGCAGAAATAACTTGACCGTAACCCCGAAAATTCTCCGGCGTCACCCATTGTGCCAATAACTGCTTAGTCGAAATAGATACACTCATAAATCCTTACAATCCCTCCCTGCGTTCATCAAAAACATTCTAATATAGATACTCTTTTCTCCCCTCTTCTCTCTGCGCCCTCTGCGCCCTCTGCGGTAAATAAAAAAAATCTAATTAGCAAACCGATCGCCCAAAACACCATTACAATCAAACTCAGCACAATGCTGCAAAAACCGAACCGGAATATCAGGCCGAGCCCCCCAATGCAAGTGCAAATAAGCAGCATGAACTTGATAAACCCCCCACCCTTCACCAACCGCCTCAACTTCCCCCCGCTTGCCGTACCTCCAACTGTGATAAACTGGATCGATCGGTTCTACACTCAAGTGCGATCGATGAAACTCATGCCCGCAAACCCCATCCCCCGCAACTAACACGCAACTATCCCTCACCGCCGCAGCTTCTCGATACCCCAAAGTCAAACGCTTTCCCATCTGGGCATCAGATTTCAACACCCCCACCCCTTGCCAAGAATTGCCATCAAAATCTACAATAGAATCGCACAAATACATTAAACCCCCGCATTCGGCATAAGTCGGCATTCCCGCAACGATCGCATTTTTCACCGCATCCCGAATTAAAACATTACCGCTCAATTCCCGTGCAAACACTTCAGGAAAACCGCCACCAAAATACAACCCTTGCACGTTGTCGGGAAAAACAGCATCATCCAGTGGGCTCCAAAAGACTAATTCCGCACCCAACTCTGACAGCAAATCCAGATTGTCCTGATAGTAAAAATTAAAAGCCCGATCGCGCGCAACTGCAATCCTCACCCCAAATTTTTTACCCAAACAGTTGACAACATCATCTTTTTTAGTTATAATTTTGTAAGGGAGACTGTATCTACCCAAAAGTTGCTCAGACCCCTCACCCCCCCCATTAGAAGCAGCCAGCAAAGGCAAAAGTTTTTCCCAGTCAAAAGCAACAGCAGCCAAATCGGCCAACTTGTCGATCGCACGGTGAAGATTCGGCAACTCCTCAGCAGGAATCAAACCCAAATGTCGATCGGGAATACTAACAGCCTCATCCCTACGCAAAACACCCAAAATCGGTAAATTGAGCGGTTTGAGAGCATCTGTCAGCAACTCTAAATGTCGATCGCTCGCCACCCGATTCAGCACCAAACCCGCGAAATTAAGATTTGGGTTAAAAGAACGAAAACCGTGGGCGATCGCAGCCACAGAACCAGACAGCCGGCTGCAATCTATCACAAACAATACCGGCAAATTCAACAAATAAGCAACATGAGCCGTAGAAGCAAAGGAAATAGAATAATGTTCTTTTCCTTCTGCCTTCCTCACATCCGTTACATCCCGTACAGTGCTCGTTACAGAATCCTTCTTCGGAGAAACCCCATCAAATAAACCCATTACCCCTTCAACCAAAGCACAATCAACATCTTGAATATGATGGGAAAAGCACTTTTTAACATAAGATTCAGACGTTAAAACTGGGTCTAAATTCCGACAGGGGCGACCAGTAACAAAAGCATGAAACATCGGGTCAATGTAGTCAGGGCCGACCTTAAAAGATTGCACGTTCAAGCCCTGGCGGATTAAATAAGCTAAAAGGGCGATCGTTACAGTAGTCTTTCCCGCACCGCTGCGCTCGCCAGCAATTACTAAAGCCATAACCCTAGATTAGTCATAAAAAATACTGACAATTGATAATTGATAAAATTCTGATATCCAATTCATCTCTCTGTTCTTTCTCTGCGTTCTCTGTGTTCTCTGCGGTTTAATCATTTCTATGCAATCATAATTGATATGGGTATTACTGCTCAAATAATATCTATTTAACGAACCGCGAAGACGCGAAGGACACTAAGGAAGAAAAAAGAAGAAAAGAGAATATTCAGTAGGGCAGACATTGCCTGCTCTACTGAATCTTAACTAATACATTGTCCGTTGCGGAACTTGTTGTTAGTGTTTGGCTAATTTCAGCAATTGAGCCGTCACTGCCAAACTTTCTTCGTACAGCATATCCCGGCCCCAACTCTGCAAGTGCTGGCCCAGCAACTGTTCCGTCACCTGATCGAACAGAGGAGTCACTTGGTTAAATCGATCGGTTTGAGCGCCTCCTTTCATTTCCATCCGCATACAGCCGCCCGTTTCAGAACACAGAACCGTACCGCAATCGGCCTTCTCGTTCGTAGAATTCAAACGCAGAGCAATCAAATCGCCGGAGACATCCCCCGTATCGGCAGTAGGAATAGCAGCTAACTCGGCTTCTACAACCCGTTCGTCTGCACCCGCAAATTTAATCCGCTTGATTTGATAATCCCCCTCTTCTTGCTTGAAAGCAACCGGACGCCACTGAAGCCGGCTCGCCAGCCAGCCCAAATACATCAGCGCTTGAGTAGAATTGCCTTGTTCGTAATCGATCGTCACTCGATCGATCTCCCGAATTGCCGCCCTACGTTCCGGCGGATCGAAGGCCTCGGCAGCCAACTCCTGCCACGCCGCCAGCCTGCGCCAATTCAAATCCGCGATCGGAATTCCTTCCTCGATCAGACTTTGCATCAACAACAATTCATCTTCAGACTCGGCAAAACTGCTAGAGTCGATAATCACAGAACTGCTAGTTTCCGCCAGCCGCTGGAACAAACCTCGATCGGCATCTGGATTCGCTTTCCACCACAGCAGCGTCGGCAAATCCGCGATCGTCAGCGCTGTCACGATCGCGCTCACCCTTTCCAGAGCAGCTTCCGTACCCCGCAGGGTAATATACTCGCAGCAGATCAGATTGCCGCTGCCGCGCTTGTGCACCGGACAGTAAGCAGCCACTTGAGCCTGCACGCCCGTATCTTCTCCCGCCGTCGGGCACAGAGCAATAATCCGGCAGGGATTCGCAGCTACGATCGCATCAGCCACTCCCGAACCCGCCGAACCCAAGCCAGTCGCACCCAAAAGCTCTCCCTTGGCATTTTTGCGAGCCACTTCTTCGCGCAACATCGCCAGCAATTCAGCGCTAGGTTTGCCACTTCTGGGCATTCCGTAAGCTTTTTGAGCAGCCCTGATGCTTGATGCCGTCATCGGCCCGCTAATACCATCGACAGGCCCGTCATAAAATCCCAGATCCGCCAATAATTGCTGGGTTTCTTCCGGTTCGTACACGACAAAAGTAAAAGTTGCTGCCCTAGTCGCGATCGGAAAATCGCCCTTCGATCCTGATTCTCTGTAACTTTCCCAGATTTTACTCAGTTCTGCCTCTATTTGGTCGATCGACACATCCTTAGGACTTTGCAGCGAAACCAGAGGCGGAGCTTTCATCGGTGTCATTGTCATCGGTTTTTTCTCCTTTCTTAGTGGTTATTGGTCATTGGGCATGGGGCATTGGGCATTGGTCATTGGTCATTGGTCATTGGTCATTGGTCATTGGTCATTGGTCATTAGGCATTGGTCATTGGTCATTAGGCATTGGTCATTGGTCATTGGTCAGAAGTGGTATCGCGCAGGAGTTCCAGAACATTAGCATTACTCATTAGTCATTGATGATTATTAGTTAGCAACTCTTACTTAATAACTAACAACTAACAACTGACAACTAACAACTAACAACTAACAACTAACAACTAACAACTAACAACTAACAACTAACAACTAACAACTAACAACTAACAACTAACAACTAACCCTTAAAGTCTGCGCCACTTGCGACCGTCTCTGTTAATTAGCAGTTCTGCCTCGGCCGGTTCCCAAGTACCAGCTTCGTATTTAGGAACCAGTTCCTGATCGTTGGAAGATTCCCAAGCCATCAGCGCCGGAGTTACCACCCGCCAAGCTTCTTCCACTTCATCAGAACGGGTAAACAAAGTTTGGTCGCCCAACATACAATCAATCAACAGGCGATCGTAAGCATCCGAAGATGTCACCCCAAACGAAGCACCATAACTAAAATCCATATCTACCGTCCGCGTCCGCAAATCCGGCCCCGGCATTTTTGCCTCAAACCTCAGCGAAATCCCCTCGTTGGGATGCACGCGCATGGTCAAAACGTTAGGAGTAGTTTGTTGGGCCGCCGACTGAAAAATTAACAGCGGCACTTCCCGAAACTGAATCGCAATTTCGCTAACTTTTTTCGGCAACCGCTTACCAGTCCGCAGGTAAAAAGGCACTCCCTGCCATCGCCAGTTGTCAATCATAAACTTCATCGCCACAAAAGTCGGCGTTGTCGAGTTGGGAGCAACCCCCGGTTCTTCGTGATAACCCGGCACGGGTTTGCCTTTCATCCACCCTGCGGAATATTGACCGCGAATCGCGGAAAACTCCAAGTTATTCAAATCCGCCAAGCGAGTTGCTTGCAGAACTTTCATCTTTTCGGTGCGGATGCTGTCAGCGTCGAGGGAGTTTGGCGGTTCCATCGCCGTCAGACAGAAAATCTGCATCAAGTGGTTTTGCAGCATATCCCGCAACGCCCCAGAGGATTCGTAGTAACCGGCCCGGTCTTCTACCCCCACAGTTTCTGCAACGGTAATTTGTACGTGATCGACAAATTGCCTGTTCCACAGCGGTTCAAAAATCGCGTTCGCAAACCGGAACACCATCAAATTTTGAACCGTTTCTTTACCCAAATAATGGTCGATTCGGTAAACTTGCTGTTCTTGGCAAACCTGCTGCACTACACGGTTGAGAGCTTTTGCCGAACTCAAGTCGCGGCCGAAGGGTTTTTCAATTACCAAGCGATGTTTTATTGGATCTGCCAGCATTTTAGCTGCGCCCAGTTGCCGAATTGCTTCTGGGAAAAAGTTCGGAGAAACGGACAGATAAAAGATGTGATTGCCGCGGGTTCTCCTTTCTTCATCGAGTTCAGCTAAGAAAGCTTTGAGTTTTTGATAGCTTTCGGGGTTATCAATGTCGCCGGGACAGTAGTACAAACCTTTGGCGAAATCTTGCCACAATTCCTCATTGCTAATACCGCCGCCAAATTCTTCGATGCCTTCCCGCATTTGTTCTCGGAAGTAATCGTGACTCCAGGGACGGCGGGCCACTCCCACGACAGTAGTTTCCGGTGGCAAGCGCCGATCGAGCTTCATCTGATAAATTGCTGGTACCAGTTTGCGCTGGGTGAGATCCCCCGAAGCTCCGAAGATGACCAGAATTTGCGGTTCCGGCATCCGTTCTTTTCGC
Source organism: Microcoleus sp. CAWBG58 (assembly GCF_020883045.1). Lineage (NCBI taxonomy): Bacteria > Bacillati > Cyanobacteriota > Cyanophyceae > Oscillatoriales > Microcoleaceae > Microcoleus > Microcoleus sp. CAWBG58. The sequence continues at coordinate 12,857 of NZ_JAHRFA010000102.1, forward strand.
AAACCTACCCGCAGCGGGTTTTCAAGAATTGTGACCATTTATTTTATTCCTTCTAATGCTGTGAGTCTTGCCAATACAGATTGATAGTTTGCGGTCATTTCTGCCAGTTGTTGGGTCAGCGAGTTAATCTGTCCTTCGTATTCTGCCTTGAGTTCCGCCCTAACCTCTTCTCGAATTTTTCTCCTCTCAACCGCCAGACGGACTTCCCAATCTCGATCGCGCTGTAGCAGTTCAGCTTTCAACTGTCGGTTTTCGGCTCGAAGTTGCTCCATTTCCAACGCCACAGCAGCAGCACGCCGATCCCTTTCTCTGTTTTGTTCTCGGATTTCCTCTCTAAGCCGCTTATTGTCCGATCGCAACTTCTCCAGTTCAGAATCAGTATCTTTAGATCGTCCGCTTCCTAGGGATGGAAATCGCTGATCGACCAAGCGCTGAACTGCTGCACCAGTGGGCATACCATTCGGCGATGATTCTAGAGCCTCTTGCCAGATTTCGAGTTGCAGTTCCGGTGATAATCCTGCTAGAGGACGAACTTGCCGCTCGTTCGCCGGAATTTTGACACCCATGGGTGTCAAATTCTCCATGACGTGCGCTGCTGCAATAAATCGATTAGCCGTCTGCTTTGCTATGCCCCATTTCTCCCGGCAATAAGCATCAAAAGCCTTGTGACTTTCCCTGTACAATTTTTGTTCTCGGATCTCGTCCAAGGCTTTACCAACTTCATAAAAAGTCTGAAGTCCATTTTCTACGATGGATTCAAGTTCTTGAAGCCTAGCCCGTTCGATGACATCAAGTTGGGCTGCTCCATACTCGCTTTTTAGTAGCGTACTGGTACTAGACATAACAATTCCTCAGCGGTTGTAGATGAAAAATTCTAGTTATAACTTCTGGCGAGAATCCTGCTAAAGGACGGAGTTGATTTTTCTTTGTGAGATTTTTGACACCCATGGGTGTCACTTTTTCCCGGTTCGAGATTCAAAACTCAGAATTGAGGGACTAAAATCATAGTTGATTTTTCTTTGTGAGATTTTTGACACCCA
>NZ_JAHRFA010000102.1:13996-21886 GCF_020883045.1 Microcoleus sp. CAWBG58
ATTGAGGGACTAAAATCATAGTTGATTTTTCTTTGTGAGATTTTTGACACCCATGGGTGTCACTTTTTCCCGGTTCGAGATTCAAAACTCAGAATTGAGGGACTAAAATCATAGTTGATTTTTCTTTGTGAGATTTTTGACACCCATGGGTGTCACTTTTTCCCGGTTCGAGATTCAAAACTCAGCATTTAGGAACCACAACGATTATGTATTCCGACTCCCAAATGCTTCTGCCTTCAACGATACAGATATCGTTTTAGGCGACAGGTGAGAGTTTCTGCACTTTCTCTGTCAAGGAATCCATCAGAGATTGGAACGGGCTGACGAATTTCTCAATCCCCTCCAGGAGCAAGTCTGCCATCACTTTGTCCAAATCGATGTCGATATCTGGATCTTTGAGACTTTCGATCAGCGCGTAAGCTTCTGCCACGTTGTTCTCAATCCGGGGTGCGACATCGCAGTGATCGAAACAAGCTTCCACGGTGTTCGGTGGCAAAGTATTCACCGTGTCGGGGCCGATTAGCTCATCCACATACATCACATCGCTGTAGTTGGGGTTTTTGGTGCTGGTACTCGCCCACAATAGCCGCTGCACTTCGGCTCCCTTGGCTGCTAATGCCTGCCAGCGATCGCTCGCGACGATCTCTTTATATTTCTGGTAGGCTACTTTGGCATTGGCGATCGCAATTTTTCCCTTCACCGCTTCCAGTTTGGCTTTGGTAGCAACATCAGTGACTACTTTGAGTTTCTCGTCAATCTGACTATCAATATTGATGTCGATCCGGCTCAAGAAGAAACTGGCAACTGAGGCAATATTGCTCACATCCAAATCCTTAGCCGCCCGCGCTTCCAAGCCACGGATATAAGCCCAGAAAGTTTCAACGTAGCTGTCAACAGAAAACAGCAAAGTCACGTTAACGTTAATCCCTTCGCTGATGACTCGTTCCACTGCCGGCAATCCTTGAGCCGTTCCCGGAATCTTAATCATCACATTTGGTTTGGCGATCGCCTGATAATAACGTAAGGCTTCACTAATCGTGCTTTCGGTATCGTTGGCGATTGTCGGTGGCACTTCAATGCTGATGTAACCGTCCAAACCCTTGGACTCTTCGTACACTGGAGCGAAGATATCACAAGCATTGCGGATATCGGCAAACACCAAGGACTCGTAAATTTCCAGTACAGATTTACCAGCCTGGATGCCAGCTTCAATATCAGCATCGTAAATGACATTACCCGCGATCGCCTTCTCGAAAATCGCCGGGTTCGATGTAATGCCTCGTAGCCCGCGACTTTCAATCATCTTTTTGAGTTCGCCGGACTCGATCAGATTGCGAGTCAAATTGTCCATCCAGATGCTCTGGCCAATTTCTTTGATTTCTAACAGGTGATTCTTTGTTGCTTCTGTCACGATCTTTAACTCCTACAATTTGATAATTGGTCATCGGGCATCGGGCATCGGGCATTGGGCATTGGGCATCGGGCATCGGGCATTGGGCAATTACAAACTTTCTTCCTTCTTCCCTCTTCCTTCTTCCTTCTTCCTTTTTCCTTCTTCCTTCTTCCTTCTTCCTTCACTCAGAAAGCGTTATGGGATTGCGCGATCGCTCTTTAATAAAAGACTCGACCATCGCTACATTGTCTTTGCTGCCAATAATCAAAGGCGTGCGCTCATGAAGTTGAGTCGGCACAACATCCAAAATGTTTTGAATACCCGTACTAGCGCGTCCACCAGCTTGCTCCATCAAAAACGCCAAAGGAGCCGATTCATAGAGCAAGCGCAATTTGCCCTCCGGTTTTTTCACCGTTCCTGGGTACAAAAACACGCCTCCCTGAAATAAAATCCGGTGGAAATCTCCTACCAAAGCCCCACCGTACCGGGCGGTATAGCCTTGATTTCGATGTACATAGCGAATGTAATCGCGATAAGATTCATCCCACTGCCAAAAGCTACCTTCATTCACACTGTAGATCGGGCCGCTCTCTGGAACCTGGATGTTTTCGTTAGTTAGAATAAACTCGCCCAAACTGGGATCGAGAGTAAAAGAATGAACGCCTTGCCCGATCGAATAAACGAGCATGGTACTGGGGCCATACAGCACATAGCCAGCAGCAATTTGTTTATGTCCGTGTTGGAGCAAATCTGAAGCCGAACCATCTGCATCATCCCCTTCTTGCTTGCGGATGCTGAAAATGGAACCGACATTCAGATTGATATCAAGATTAGAAGAACCGTCTATGGGATCGTAGAGCAGACTGTAACGCCCGATCGGACAATTTTCAGGAATATAATAGGGTTTTTCCATTTCCTCGGAAGCCAAACGGCAGACAAGTCCGCTTTGCTGGAATACCGAGATAAACACTTCATTGGCATAGATATCCATCTTTTTGACGGATTCTCCCTGGACATTGACAGCCCCTGTAAAGCCTAAAGCATCTTCCATGAGCCCAGCTCTGCTGAGTCGCCTTGAGATCAACTTTGCCGCCAGTCCGATACGACTCATCAGGGCGCTGAGATCCTGAGCATCTGGTGAAAAGCTGTGAAGTTGTTGGAATACATGACGGGATAGAGTTGTGCAATCGCGGTCTAAGGCTTGTACCTGTTCAGTTGGGCCTAGGCGGGCTTCCCCTATGGGTGCGTTTACCATGATTTTGATATCCTCCCTGTTATGGCTCCCTGGTTTGGGATTTTTCAGGTGTTGCTGAATCGGCGATGAGACCGATCGTCCTGTAAGTTCTATATTAGGGAGGGTTTCGGAAAAGGGGGGCGAACTTTAGGGTAACTTTAGATCCGGATCGAAAATTGAGGGGTGCGATCGACTGTTGAGTCGGGAGTTGTATTCAAAATCACCAAATTTTTGATTTACCGCAGAGGACGCAGAGAAACGAAGAAGGAAAATGCAATAATTAAGGGTGTTTTCAGCGATTAAGAACGTCCTGATCGTTTTGACAGTTGCTATAAAAAATTTATTGTTGAGCAGACAGAAAAACAGTCTGACGGCTAGAATTTGCCAGGGCATTCAAATGAAACAAATTATGAAACAAGGTGCAGCGATCGATCCTACAGGACTCTACCGCTACTCTCTGTGGCGGGAGTGGGATGCCAATGCTCCTAGAGTAGCCTTCGTTATGCTCAACCCCAGTCGTGCGGATGCAAATACTGACGATCCCACACTCCGCCGATGCTTAGGCTTTGCCCGCTCTTGGGGTTGCGGTTCGATCGAAGTAGTCAATTTATTCGCTTACCGTGCGTCGCGACCAGATATTCTGCGCGTGGTATTGGATCCCGTGGGGCCTGAAAATGACCGCTATCTCCGAGAAGCTGTTGAGCGAGCTGATCGAATTATTGTGGCTTGGGGCAATCGGGGTAGTTTGAGGAACCGATACCAAACCGTTTCCCCTTGGCTGAGTAACCGTGAAAATCTCTACTGCCTGGGAATTACCAAGAGAGGGCATCCGCGTCACCCGTTGTACGTTAGAAGCAGCACAACTCCTTTCTCTTACCCGCATTAAATCAGCTTGTATATCTTTGTTAAAGATTGCACAATTTTTTTCAAAGTGACTATGTATTCAATTATTCCTTAACTTAACTGCGCCGAAAAATTAGCAAGATGAATATTATTGGTCACGGCATCGACATTATTGAAATCAAAGATATCAGAAAACTAATAGAACGGTCAGGGGAGCATTTTGAAACGCGATGCTTTACAGCAACAGAGTGTAGTGGTGCAGAGTCCGATGCGAACCGCATTCAATATTTTGCAGGTCGTTTTGCAGGTAAAGAAGCAGTGCTTAAAGCTATTGGTACGGGATGGAGCCAGGGAATTTCGTGGACTGATATTGAAATCCAACGTTTGCCAACAGGTAGACCGTCAGTAATGCTGTATGGCAGATGTCAAGAAATCGCAGCAGAACTCGGCATTACCACCTGGTTTTTGAGCATAAGCCATACGCCGTCATATACAGTAGCAAGTGCCATTGCTGTTGGTTAGATATCCACTCAATCATAGCTATCGATATCAATAGCTGCTTCGAGCTATAAAATTTGTTATTTTTGTTGATAGGTTATGGAACGTGCGTTGATGTCAACAACAACAGTTCCCCCTCGATTTTTTTCCACCTGCCGCCAGACTTCGTAGCCCGTAAGAATTGCCTCCTCCCAATCGCCGAGCGAACACCGAGCAACTTCTAAGTGCGAACTCATATTTTTGATAGTTTTGAGTAATTGGTAATCAAGAGCGACAACTCCTTCTAAAAAGTTGTGATCCTTAGCATAGCTGAATACGAGAGCTGACAAGCCTTCCTCAATAGCTATTGCTCGCCCCCCATCTTCTACTTCGTCAATGCGGCGATTGCTTTTGCGCTTGAGTTTTAGGTTGCTGCGGATGACTGGTGACCAGCCCAAAACTGCGACATAAGAGAGATGAAAAACGTCGTGAAAACGGTATCCGTCGCTGGAATAAGAGTTGTCACTGAGGTCATTCCCAATCTGTTGTCCGTCGATGAATGCCCTCATTTTAACTGAGTTATCTTTGTTTACTTCAGTAATCTCGACTATAAACTGCCGTGGCAAACATTCGTTTTCGGGAAATTCACCATCGAATATGTATCCTGTAGTGCTGACATCAGTCTGTAATGAATCTCTCCATCCCCAACGAGCGCGACACTTTTCAATATTACCTTTTGCAACTTTTTCCAAATCGAGATCGAATTTGCTTGCTACGTTGGCAACATACCAGAGCAAATCTCCTAACTCTTCTGCTATTGCCTCTTTGAAAAGTTTGTGAGCATCTCCATCTCGAAGGTGTTTTTTGTACTCGGTGAGAAGCGAACCAGCTTCACCTACCAAACCAAGTAGAGGTACTATAATTCCGTCTCCGCTTTTGGTAGGAACTCTATCCGTTTTCAGCGCCTGTTCTTGATACTCGCGAAAATCCATACTTCACTCCTTGAGATTCTATTTTGACTTAAATTGAGTGTGAGCTTTGGTTGTTCTGTATTTTTCAATAGCCTGGTTAATTCCCCACTTCGGCGGATACCAGTAATCGACGGGTTGCGTGTTAGCTGAGTATTTCTGCTTGATCCGAGTGCGACCTGATATTCCGGCAATATCGGGATGTTTCATCCGAGCATATTTATCGACTTCGCAGAACAGATTTTGGCAATCAATAAGTTGTAGATTTCGTCCCCATAGCGACTTAAAATCAAGTCCCAATCGCTCAAATTCGGATTCTTGAATATCTGCCATAAATTTGATAATTTCTGGTTCATTCAGTCCGCCTAAGTCAAGAAAACATTTGCGGATGCCGTCGAGCGCTCCTGGCCCAGGAATTACAAAATCCATCTCGCTAAAGTTGGTAATTTTGCTATAGTTAACATCCGTAATAAATTGGTAAGCTAAAAAATCGCCAAGGGTTGGATAGTCGCGCAGCAGATCGAATGCCTTGTGCATATTCGGTGCATCTGCGAGCTTATAAGGCAGTTCGTCAGCCATCATCAGCTCTATCAATTTCAGGTGATTCCGATGCTTGGTAGTGTGTCCAAGAATGTTTCCTCCTGATGGCATGATGTATGCGCCAGAATAGATTGTCTGATCAGACTTCATGGCTTCTGTGAGAACTCGATCGTAGCGATCAAATGAATATTCACAGTAAATTATGGAACCAATTTTGTTCTCTAAAAGCTGCCAAGTTTCGATTTTGTTGAACAATTTGAATATCATAATCCTGAAAAATACTTCGTTGCTTGAAGCAGGAAGGTCATCCCGGTAAATGACATTGCGTATTAGGTACTGGCTTGTGCGATCGGATGCTCTATAGGCATTGGTAAATTTGTATGTGGAAAGGATGCGATCGTCAGTCCAAGGTATTTGGGCATTCTCTAATTTTTTGAAGAATATCTTCTGCCTTTCGGCGGCAAATCGCCAGTAACTATCGAAGACAACGGTAGGCTTGGTAGGTAGAATGTGCGAGATTATTGTCGGAGCATATCTGGGTTTTTCTCCATAATCACCAAATTCAAAACTTAGTTGTTTGCTCTGTAGGGTGACATTATTTGCATCGGCTTGGTTTGAGCGTTTGTTTATCATATCAAATCCGCATGGATTTCTGTGCGATCGCTCTTAATTATACTGCTTGACGCGCAACTTCTTTAAGTGGCTCTAGAGTTGGTGAAGTTTTGTTAATTTTGCCGATCTTTGCTACGCCAACAAAGCAGTTCATGCGCTCGAAACTTAGTCCCATTTCATGAGCCATGAAATCTCCCAGTCTGCACAAACCTAAGTAATTACCATAGGCTTTGTTAAACAACAGTTGAGTAGCATAAAAAGCGTTCAGTGTCAAGCTGTTTTCCTGGGGTATAAAGCTGACGTGTTGAAGGCAAGGGAAGGGAATTTGTGCAGCGGAAATGTGGTCTCGTGCCGGATCGAAAATCGAGGCTTGAAACATCGATTTTCTAAAGCTAGGATTTGACTTATACTGAGAAATAATGTATTCGAGTTGGTTGCCATTTTTAGGCCCAGAACCAAATGCAATTAATCTTTCAAAGTAAAGACCGCGATGGTTTTTAGTGGGTGCGAGAGCCTGAATTCTGGGAAAGTATTTGAGGTAGGTATCAAATAATTTATTTCTGTCATGCTTAGATCTTTGCCAGTATGAAGCAGGAAAAATTGTATTTGCCACCGTGTGAACTGACTGTTCACTGTTACTTTTGAGGCAGTTATCAAGAGCATCTCGAATAGCTCGATCTTCGTTGACCATACCATTGGTAAAACCGGTTAATGTTATTAAAAGTGGTGAAACGTTCTTGCCGGGATTATCGATGACATGGAGGAATGCACGACTCCAAGCGTGGGAAAGATTTGTTTCTTCAATAACAAAAGGTGAACTGTTACTCATCTTCGGGTTCCTCAAGGTGTCGATATTGACTCAAACCAACGAATTGATGGCGGCAAACGCGAACAAATACTGCCCATTTTGTATCGCGACAGTAGACGCGGACGATGCCGGGACGTGTAGCTCGAAAAAGACAACCATTTGGAATATCTTCTTGAAAGGTAATAGTCTCATTGGCTGCCTCTGCGGTGTTTGGCAATAACAGTTGACTTCCAACTTCGGCATCAATGGTAGGAATTGACCAATGTTGGTCAGCAATAATTAATGGCTCGGAAGATGGGTATCCTAGTATCTTTTGTCGGATATCTTTGGGCTTAACTTTAAGAAGTGAGAAAGCTTGTGTTCGGTCAAGCATTTTTAAGGCATAAGTCATATGCTTTATTAAAGTCTCGTACCCAACACCAAAATAGCAGGCGATCGTAAAAATCTGAATTGGCGTTGCACAAGCAACATTCCATCCGCGATCGACAAAAGCTTTTCGTACTCCTAAAGTGGGCATTAGCAAGAAACCTGCAAAGGAATTAACCAGAAACTCATCTGGATTAAAATCCTTATATTTTTCTGAGTCTTCTATCAGCTCATCGACTCTTAAACCGTGTCCAAAAATGTGATGCCCTAGTTCGTGAGCGCAAGTAAATGCCCGTCGCGGGAAGGGTCGCAGTGCAGAAAGAAAGATTAATGGCTTTTCTTCTTTGTAATACATCCCTTCCATGCTGCTGATGTCAACAAACCTGACTTTGATATTAAGCTGGTCACACAAACCATAAATACAGAGCGGGCTTATGAGATCGAAACCAGTTTGCCTCCGCACATCTATTGATTTGCACATGGCTTTTTGAGCCAAAGTTTGTCTTTCCCGTTTCGTATTGAAGCGCCAGTTCAAATCTGAAGTGCAACACCCAGGAGTTTGACCAAGGGGGACTCACAGGGATAGTCTAATGTTTACCACAACAAAAGGACACCCCCATGAGCTACACCCATCTTACTCTTTCTGAGC
>NZ_JAHRFA010000103.1:0-21606 GCF_020883045.1 Microcoleus sp. CAWBG58
CTCGGCTTGAGGGGGATAGCCTGCTGATCTTGGGATGGCCGACCACTCAACAGCGCAGGAAGTAAACGCCGAACAAGAGATTAAAGATAACTTTAGTCAAGTTTGGGTAAGTTTTACGAAGCAGACTGGCACCCAGCCACCGACGCCAACTCCGGGTTATGGGTGAGGCACTGGCAGTTCGCGCGCGACTATCCGTCTTCGGGTATAGCCTGTGTGTGTCCGGAAACCAGGAAAGCAGTCGCAGAATTTGAGAGGACTTGCAGTCAACAGAAGCGGGCATTTGATGCGGAAGTACCGCCTAACCTATCATGGCAATAGAAGTCAACCGAAGGCAAAAGCAAAAGGTTGACATACAGTAGTTGATTTTCTAACAATCATTCACATATGCTGCCAGATGCAGTATCTTTGGTGAATGGCATACATACCACTTAGAAAAGCAGTCGAATTCCTAGGCTTGCATCCAAACACCTTGAGGAAGTACGCAGATGAAGGACAGATTAAATCAATCAAAAATGGAGCAGGGCAGCGCCTCTACGACGTTGAGTCTTACCAATCCAATGGAAAAATCTGTTCAGTCATCTGCTACTGTCGAGTCAGTAGTGCCAAGCAAAAAGATGACCTTGCTAGACAAGTCGAATTCATGCGACAGCGATACCCAGACTCGGAAATCATCCAAGACATTGGCTCTGGACTTAACTTCAAAAGAAAAGGACTGCAAGCCTTACTGGTCAGATTTATGCGCGGGGATAAGCTCACGGTTGTTGTTACCTGTCGAGACAGATTGTGCAGATTCGGATTTGAACTTTTCGAGTTCATGGCAAAACAAAACGGTGGAGAAATCGTGGTTCTCTCAAATCCTGTTCACGCGAGCGAATCCGAACTTACAGCCGATCTTCTTGCCATCCTTCACGTCTTTAGTTGCCGAATGCACGGCCTCAGAATCTACAGCCAGAAAATCAAAGAAGATCCGACTATTCCTAAGCCCTGAACAAAAGGCAATACTCAAGCAATGGTTGGGAGTTAGTCGTTATGTCTACAACACAACTATCAAATACTTGCAGCAACCAGGCACCAAAGCCAATTGGATGTCAATTAAAACGCAAATACTCAATGGGCTGCCTGATTGGGCAAAACCAGTACCGTTTCAAATAAAATCTATTGCCATTAAAGATGCTTGTGTGGCTGTCAAAAAAGCCAAAGCAGATTTCAAGAAAACTGGAAAGATTTGTAGTTGCAAATTTTTTCGCAGTCGAAAAAATACAAAACAGTCTATTTGTATTCCGAAGTCCGCCATTGGGACGAAAGGAATTTATTACACAAAATTGGGTTGGTCAAAGCTGAAAGAGGCATTACCCAAAGACTTCAGCGACGGACGATTAACCCTTGCCTATGGCGAGTATTACATTGTTGTATCTGAAGAAGTGCAGCCACGTCAGACCGATAACCAAGGTCGCGTGGTTGCCTTAGACCCCGGTGTTAGAACGTTCATGACTTTCTTTTCTGAGTCATCCTATGGATGGCTTGGGAATGATTCTAATCTGTGGATTCAAAAACTGTGTTTCCGCGTCGATAAGTTGATTTCAAGAATGAGTAAAGCCTCTAGCAGACAACGCAAAAGATTCAACAAAGTAGCGGACAGATTGAAGTCTAGGATTCAACATCTTGTCAAAGAGTTGCATCAGAAGACTGCTAAGTTTTTAGTTGATAATTTTGACGCGATCTTACTTCCATCATTTGAGTCTTCTCAGATGGTGAGCAAGTCACGTCGCAAGATTCGCTCTAAAACTGTTCGTCAAATGCTGACTTTGAGTCATTATCAGTTCAAAAAGCATCTAGAGTGGAAAGCTTGGGAGCAGGGCAAAGTTGCTTTAACTTCTATTAATGAAGCCTACACTTCAAAGACTGTTTCATGGACTGGAGAGGTCAAAAAGATTGGTGGTAGCAGAACGATTAAAGATTCTGATGGGAATCAGATGAACCGGGATCTAAATGGCGATCGTGGGATCTTCCTTCGGGCATTGGTTGATACGCCTTGGTTACACAGTTTTTGGGCTGTTTAGCTTGTGTGTTTGTTAGTAAATATTAGCAAAAAAGTATCGGTTAATTCAAAGTTGTCAGCAAATATTAGTCAATTATTGACCGACTCGCATTCAGATGATTCTATCTATTGGCATAGCTGCCGCTTGATTTCAATCTTTTTTCAATTAAAATTTCTCTCTAGCCGCATTCCCAGAGGTTCCGCCCTTGAATTCTCAGAAGTACAAAATTCAAGCACTGATTGCTGAGATTGATGAGGTACTCAGCAAGCCCGCACCCCGCTTGCCTTGGACGGGTTCGATCGATACTGTCCACCAGCGCCAGCTTTTAGAGCGAGTTCGCACTTATCTGGTTTCCTCAGAGTCAAAGGTAACTGCCCGCAAGGGGCCCGCCAGCCCAACTGTCCGCCCGGAACCAGTTCCAGTACCCAAAATGCCCCCGAGGATCGATCGCCCCTCAGCAACAGAGCAAATTATGCTTGCCGTCACCGAGGAAATCACCAACCTGCGATCGGGTTTGACGGGGCCGCTCCAAGAAGAAATAGTAGCTCTGCGACAAGAGCAACAAGCCCTCATTCAAGAAATCAAACAGCTAGAAGCAAAACGGCAGCAACAACAATCCCTAGCTCAGCAACAAGCAAACCAACAGCAAATCATTTCTGAATTCTTGCAGGTACTGACGGGGCGCTTGGAAGAAACTTTGGATCGCGATTTATCCCAAATTTTGGGCGGCCTAGAAAATCAATTATTACCAAGCACTGGCGCACAATCGCAGCAATCGGCTTTAACCGCACAAACCTCAGAAGAACTCCCGCTGCTAACACCGGCTCAGAGATTGGAGCAAATGCAACGGTTCCAAGCTAGTGCTGACAGTCTGCTGATGAGGCTCGATTCTACGATGGGTATCGTGTTCGAGGCTTTGGAAGCAAATCTGCAAAGCTATCAAGCTTCCTTGTCCCAAGGACTTGAAAATATGCATGGTTTGAGCCAGCAGAGCGAGGCAATGTTCGCAACTTTTGTCAACCACTTGGTCGCACAGTTGGGACGAGAAGCTTCTTCCTACGTGCAGCAGCCGATCGCCCTGGCAAATGTCGAAACAGGATCCCCAACCGCATCCGATCGCTCTGTTGCTACTGGTGGCTTCTCAAATACCAAGATTCACTCATCAGCCGATGCCGAAAGTGAAGAGCACAGTGGCGAACTCGGAGAACAAGACAGATTGCCCTACGCCGGGACAGAAATTTCTTCGCAATTCGGAAAGTTGAGGCGCGATCGCGATCGCATTGAAACCCCTCTCTCGCTTCCGGATTTGGAAGATAATTTGTTCGGTTCTTCACCGGAAATCCCTCCACAGGTAACTCGCTTGGAGGGTGCTGATTCGGAAAATTTATTAGCAGAAAATGACGAAAATGTTGAGGATTTGTACGCTAGTTTGTTCGCGGGAGAAACAGTCGCAGAACTAGAATTAGAACTGGAAGATTTTACGATCGAAAATACGGAAAATGCTGCCGGAATAGAAGCAGTACTATCTCCACCAGTGGCAGAAGGTGAAACTACAGAACCCCTAAATTCTGCGGAAGATTTGTTTGCAAATCTACTGGATGAAGGCGAATCGCTGGAAGATGTTCTAGCAGATGAAGATTCAGAATTTGCAATCGGTAATTCTGTAGAGACTCTAACTTTAGATACTGAGGATTTATTTGAACCGCAAGTTACAACAGTAGCTGAAGTTTCAGAACCGTCAGCCTTAAGTTCGATCGAGCCTCAACTTGACTTGGACGATCGAGAAAATCTAGAAATGGCTCAAAACCTAGGCGAGCATTTCGACACTGCTGCTGTGCCGGGGCCACATCCTGAGCCTCAGCCCCCGACTTCGAGCGCGGGCGATCGAATTAGCTCGAACCAACCCAGGAACCCCCGCGTACCCAGTGCCCGTGATGTTCAAACTGGAGATTTTGGAAGCTCGTCCCAAGGGCTCAACGATGTTTACATCCAAGCTTCGCCGGAGGAGGATTTGCTGCCGGTTGAGGCATTAGAAGATGACCTCGATCGAGCTCTCAAGTTGGATGTGAGTACGATGGAACTGTTGGAGGCAGACCTCTACAATCTCGAGGGTTCGGATCGTAATGCTCCAAGGCGATCGACTTCAAGTGCTTCTAACAACTTGGATTTATTGGCGAGTTCCCCCGACGGCGGTGCAGACAATCCCTTTGCCGAAGCGGCGGAGGACGAACTCGGATCGCTGGAGGATTTGTTCTCCGATGAGTTGGAACTTGCATCGGAAGATGAACCCTTTGTTTTGGAGGATGAACTTGAGGATGATTTGTTTGCTGGTGAAGATGAATCGAATTTGACGCTAGACGAGATTTTGGCGAGTTTGAAGGATACCGATCCAGAAGTGGCCCAAACTCCGGAAACCGAGGAACTGCCGTCAAATCCTCCAAAAAGTCAAAAAAAAAACCTAATTTCCAGACAGAGTAAAGCCGGGGTTGTTGAGGAGATAACCGAATCTAGGGAATTTGGTGTTGGGCAGCAGCAAGAGTCAGCGCTGCATTCTGTTCCAGGTGCGATCGCCCCTTCATCCTCTCCATCCCAAAAACGCCCGAATTCTCGCTGGTATTTGGGCCTTGATTTTGGTTCCAGCGGGCTGTCGGCCGCTTTGCTCGATCGCGCCAGCGGCCAGTTGCACCCAATTTACTGGGAAACAGCCCAGGCTGAGGTTTCCGCAGCCAGCGCGAGCTTTCGGATTCCCTCAGTTGCGGCGATCGAGGAAGCAGCCCCAACCGCCACCAGCGGCCCGCAGGTGACAGTCAAGTCGGTGGGATCCCCGCAGTTGGATTTGCGTGCGGGAGAATTTTTATTGCAAAATTTTAAATTGCCTTTAAAGGTGGGCATTCCTTATCAGCGGGAAGCTGGTGGGATGTACGAACCGCTGTTGCAGTGGTCATCCGATCGGGCTGTGTCGATCGCCCTACCGCTGCACGCTGTGCGGGCGCTGCTGGCTACTTTGAATCGGAAGCACCAGGAGCAAAAATTGCACGAGGCGAATTCCGATCTCTGGCCAATTCCTAATTTAATCTGCAAAGCTTCGGGACTGACGCCAGAAATTCTGGATGCGGCGCTGCAAGACTTGCAGGGTGTGATTTTGGGGACTCCAGCGAGCTGGTCTCAGGCCTATGGGTTTAACCTGCGGGAGGCTGTTTTGGGCGCGGATCTGGTGGCTTCGGGGGCGCAAATTTTTGTGGTTCCCGATGCGATCGCCACTTTGGTTGCTGCTGTAACTCCTATGAAAAATGCCACAGAAGTGCAATCTGTGGCGGTGGATACTATTGAAAGCTCCCTCGCAGAAGCTGCACCGCTAACTGTCAATCCTTCCTCTTTTAGTGGGGGAACTTTGATTGTGAATGCGGGGGCTGCCACGGTGGAATTAGCTGTAGTTGAGTTGCCGGAAAATCTTCAAAATTTAACTCGTGCTGATTTTACTTGCCAAAGTTTTGATGCGGCTGGCAATGCTTTCGATCAGGATATTATTTGTCAGTTGTTGGCTAAGAATGAAACTTGGGGAATGTCGATCGATTTGCCGCGTCCTGGTCATCCAGATTTACCGAGTCGCTATCAATTACAGCAGCGGTTGCAAGGTTCAGATTTTGGTCTGCAATTGTTAGAAGTGGCAAGGCATTTGAAAGTTATTTTGCAACATCAAGAAAGTTTTGCTTTTGATATTGACCAGCAGCATTGGGAAGTGAAGCGTCGAGATTTGGAAAGTTTAGTTTTAGTGCCTTTTGTACAGCAATTGAATCGTGAATTGAATGCTTTACTCAGCCGTGCGGGAATGTCGCCGGCCCTAATCAATCAGGCGATTTGTACTGGGGGCATGGGTGGTTGGCCTGCGATCGCCCGCTGGTTGCGGCAAAAGCTGCCGAATGCGATCGTGGTTCAAGATCGCGAATTGGAGAGCGATCGAGATATTTCGGAAATTTACAATTTTGCCTCAAATTCCGTATTTCAAAGCACAAACTCTTCAAAAAAAAGCGGTCAAGTTGCCTGCGGGTTGGCAAGTTTAGCTCTCTATCCTCAAATTTTGGATGTGCGACAGCAACAGTACAGCGACTTTTTTCTGCTGTGGGAATTAATGCAGATTTTGGGCCCAAAAACTCTGAGCTTTGAGGAAATTTTGCAGTTGCTCGAACGTCAGGGCGTGAACACCCGCACCTGCAAGCCCCGAATTCTGGGGATTTTGGAAGGAAGATTGCCGGCGGGGCTTTTGCCAGAGGAGGAAGATTTTATGCTGCTAGCCGAGGAGTCGAGGCAAAATCCGGATTGGCAAGCAATTTTGGCGGAGCCGCTTTTCTTTGAAGATGTTTCGCGGGGTTATCGTTTGAATGTGGAACACGCCTCTGTTGTTCGCGAATATTTAGGCAAACTTGCCTCTAGCAGCCAGCAAAAATTGTTGGAGCCACTAACAATTGCTTGGGATATTCCCACGGATATCGATCGGTAAACAGTTGACAGTTGACAGTTGACAGTTGACAGTTGACAGCTTGACCGAAGGAGAGCGACCTCTACCTAGAAGTCCGAGGATTGGAGTAATGAATAGCGCTCTTTTGTCACTTTCATGAGAGTAAATTCTCGAAGACACGACAGCAAAGGATCTCTTGCCAAATGCTCCCAAAGCCAGCAAGGTGTTAGAAAATCGTTCCACAAAGCCATGCCAGATTAGCATTATCAAATTATGGTCAGATTTTTACTTTCTTAGAGTGATTAAAGAGCGATAGTCTGATTTTATTTTCTCCCTCGAAGGCTTGCTTGGGGCTTTCAACCGATTCTTTCTGGTAAACTGCAAAAAATCGGTTTTCTGAGGCGAATTCTCCTTTTCTTCCCGAATATTGCTTATAAAAACCGGGTTTGTGGCGCTCAAAAACTCACTTTTTTTGTTGAATCTAGTTAATTTTACCTAAAATTTATACATTTTTAAAATAAATATACAGAAACTTTATAAAAGAGTAGCAGCTTTTTAAAGATTGTGCAAAGCCCTGGAGTTCCTCTTCTCGCGATCGGGAGAGTTTCATAAGATAGACGTGAGATCGTGTTAAATCTTGAGACAAATTAAGATGAAATTTGTGATGGGTGCTTCTAAATTATCAGTGTTATCAGAAATGCTTTCGTTATCTATTCGGAAATCTACTTACAGAGTTTGTGTATCAAAACAACCACTTCACCTATCCGTAACAAGTAAGGTCAAGCGGTCGATCGATATTTTGGGATCGTTGCTAGGACTGGCAATTGCTGTGGCGGTGGCCGTGCCCGTAGCGGTAGTGATGTTTTTGGACAGTCCTGGCCCGCTGCTCTACAGTCAGGTTCGCTGTGGCTTCAAAGGGCGGCATTTCAGAATCTGGAAATTTCGATCGATGGTTGTAGGTGCAGAAAATCTCAAACATCTAGTTACCAACCAAGCCAAAGGTCACATTTTCAAGAATGACAATGACCCGCGAATTACCCGCATCGGCCGCTTTTTGCGGTGCACGAGCTTGGACGAGTTGCCTCAATTCTGGAACGTGCTAGTCGGGGACATGAGTTTGGTGGGAACTCGACCACCAACTCCCGATGAGGTCGCAGGCTACGGCGATTTTCACTGGCAGCGTTTAAATGTCAAACCCGGTCTGACTGGGGAGTGGCAAGTCAACGGACGCTCTGGAGTTAAAGAATTTGACGATATTGTCCGCATGGATCTAGACTATCAGCGCAAGTGGTCTGTTGTCTACGACATCAGCCTGATTTGCAAAACTATTTGGGTTGTATTGAATAAACAGGGTGCGTGTTAATCGATTTAGTCGATCGGTTGTTTTGGGTTGTTTTTTGTGAGCTTCGATTAGATGAATATTAAGTTAAAAGCTGTTTTGCTCAAAGTTAAACAGCTACCAAAAAATGCTAAATTAAGGGCAAGCTTTAAAAAGCTTGCCCTTAATTTTTTCTATTCATTCATCTTTCTGATTTCGGTCAACTGTCAACTATAGCAATCCTAAACGATTCATGAAGAGTTGTAGGGGTAGCGCCCCCGTGCCTACCCCTTATCTATGGAGGCAACCGGGTTATTCAAGAACCCCTACAAAAATTATGCAAATGATGCGAGGATTGCTATATATCAACTGTCAACTGTCATAAGAGGGCGGGCACGGGGGCACCGCCCCTACAACTCTCCCAGATCCACTGTCATATCGTTTTCGGTTGTATGGGTCGGAATGATTTAACCACAGAGAGCGCAGAGGGCGCAGAGAGAAAAGATAGAGATGAATATATGACAATGCAATCGGATTTGATATCAACTGTCAACTGTCAACTAAGAGGGCAGGCCCGCACCATCCACTGCCCCTACAACTATTAACTGTCAACTGTCAACTGTCAACTGTCAACTATTAACTGTCTTATGAATTTGCCTAATTTGATTACTTTTTCTCGCTTGCTGGGAGTGCCGTTTCTGCTCTACGGTTTGTACGATTCAAGCGCGCAAAGCCGTTGGATTTGTACGGCGATTTTTGTGGTAGCGGCGGCTACTGATTGGCTGGACGGGTATTTGGCTAGAAAGCTGAACCAAATTACCGATTTGGGCAAGTTTCTCGACCCTTTGGTGGATAAATTGTTGGTACTCGCGCCGCTTTTAGTATTGATTGAGTTGGGTAAAGTCCCGGCTTGGGCAGTGTTTTTAATTTTGGGGCGGGAGTTGACAATTGCGGGGTGGCGTGTTAATAAAACTACGATTTCGGGAGCTAATATTTGGGGCAAGTTGAAGACGGTGAGTCAGATTGTGGCGATCGCACTTTTAATCGCTCCCCTCTCCGAAGACTGGAAAGTTCCGGCATTAATTGCGTTTTGGGTTTCTGTGGGTTTAACTTTAATTTCTGGCGCTATCTATCTCTGGCCGTCCAAGACTGCTGAGGAAAAGTAAGCATAAGCCACTTATTTGTTGCAATACAAATTGGAAATTGTAGGGCAAATTCCCGTGCTTAAGAGCGCACATTCCCCATGCGTTTAAGCTCACACAGTATAATTACAGAGAATAATCCATGCTTAAAGTAATAAATTATGCCTTTCAAAAAGTTTTTCATTACTTAACACGCGGTATAAAAGTATAATTTATAGCTGAATAGCTCTATAAAAACAAGTAAAAACTGAGGGCGTCCAATGTGGGAAGAGCCAATCTGTGGCGTTCTTGCGTCCAGGATTGACCAAAAAATATCCTGGATTGCGATCGCCACAATTGAAACAGTAGTTGACTAGACTGGAATTGTATCTGCGGTTAACATATCAGTCAACCGCAGATGTAAGGCAGATCGACGCAGATAAACGCAGATAATTCAAAGAAAAGCGAGCTAATGAATGCCATGCAAGTCTATTGAATGTTGGTGCGTCCATAACTGCTATTAATAGCCCTGCTAGGAAACACTCTATTGCAAATTAGCAAAAACAATGAACTTAGGAATTCGGGCTAAATTGTTGGCTAGCTTTGGAGCTTTGACTGCTTTACTCGCAGTTGTCGGATTTGTGGGTTGGCGGAACACTGTGGAATTAGCACAAGATGCGGAGAAATTGTACGCATATCAAGTTAAGGGGACGGTGGCTCTAGCCAACTCAGAGTCAGCTTTATGGAAGCTGCGTTACGGCTTCCCACAGTTTATCGTTTTACCATCCAAGCGATCGGACATTTTGACCGAAGAGCCACAATTATACAAAATAATTGACGATAACCTGCGAGAATATGCTAAAGGCGAACTCACCCCAGAAGAGCAAGTTGCTTTCGGTAAGGTGCAAGATGCTTATCAAAGGTATATTGCGGCCAGACCTAAGTGGTTTGAGTTGCAGCAAGCAGGTAAACTGAAGGAAGCAGAAGAGTATCGCGCAGCTACGACAACTCCTTTTGGTGCCGAAACAGTTCAGGCTTTTTCAACACTAATCCAACTCCAGCGAAAAGTTGGCGAAACAAAACATCAGGAAATTGAAGCCAATATTCAGGGTTTGACAGTTTTGCTAGTCTGTACTCTGAGTTTTGCTTTGTTGTCTGCAGCAGTCTTGACTGCGATCGTCAGCCGCGATATTGTTAACCCGATAGTGGAATCTGTCAAAAAGATTGTTTCTTCTTCCATGCAAATTACTGCCGCAGTCGATCGGCAAGAATACACGATATCTCAGCAAGTTAATGCTGTGAATCA
Source organism: Microcoleus sp. CAWBG58 (assembly GCF_020883045.1). Classification (NCBI taxonomy): domain Bacteria; kingdom Bacillati; phylum Cyanobacteriota; class Cyanophyceae; order Oscillatoriales; family Microcoleaceae; genus Microcoleus; species Microcoleus sp. CAWBG58. Next base: position 10,241 of record NZ_JAHRFA010000103.1, read on the forward strand.
AACAACTGCGACGATGAACGAGTTAAGTGTTGCATCGTCCATGTCAGCCAAGCAAGCAGAAGCATCAGCAGTCTCGTCCCATCAAGCACTAACCCTAGCTGAGTCTGGAAATGAATCTGTAGAAAAGACGATGAAGGGAATCGTAACTCTGCAAGAAAAAGTAGATGCGATCGCCAAACAGATTACATACTTGAACGAAAATACTGTTAAAATTAGTGGGATTTCTGACCTGGTAGCCGATCTCGCCAACCAAACAAATATGCTAGCTCTTAATGCCGCTGTGGAAGCAGTGCGTGCTGGGGAAAATGGCAAGGGTTTTGCTGTAGTAGCGACAGAAATTAGGCGACTAGCTGATGAAAGCAAACAATCGGCTGATAAAATTAATGTTCTAACTAAAGAAATTCAAGTTGCGATCGGCTACACGGTGACGGTAACGGATGAAGGTGCAAAAACCGCAGCACAAGGAATTATACAAGCCAGGGGGACAACAGAAATTTTTGCCGGTGTGGCAGAGGCGGTAGATAAGGTATTTTTGAACAATCAACAAATTGCTCTGAATGCTAACCAACAGGCGATCGCAATTGAACAAGTGCTCGCAGCAATGAACCATGTTAACTTAGGAGCAACAGAAACTGCTAGTAGCCTTGCTCAAGTTAAAGTCAGTACGGAACTGCTCAACCAAACCGCAGCAGAACTAAATAAAATGGCTTAGTAGAAGAAAGAAGTAAAAAGCTGTAAGGTGCGGTTTAATTGTCAGGATAGCATATATAAAACTACCAAAAGGCTGGCTAAGGTATGTTGTTGGGCTTTAGCCCTCTTTGCTAGTCTTATGAAAGAGGGCTAAAGCCCAACAACGTACCTAATGCAGCTTAATAATGACTCCCAGATTTCCGGTAGTGTACGGCTGTCACCCCGTCATTTTTCAACAAATGACCGCTTTCAACCGCCGCATAAACCACCCAGTGATCGCCGCATTCCATCCGACCCATAACTTCGCATTCGAGATAAGCTAAAGCATCAGTCAAAACCGGACAGCCGTTGCTAGCTTCTGTTGTTTCAACTCCGGCAAATCTGTCTTCTCCGGGAGCAAAGTTTTTCATGAAATACTTCCGCAACTGTCGCCCTTCTGCTAAGATATTGAGCACAAATTTATCTCCGGCGTACATCAAAGCTTCGATCGATCGATCTTTAGCCACCGCAATCGTCAAACCCGGAGGGCTAAACGTGGCTTGCGATACCCACGAAGCCAACATCGCACTCGTGACATCCCCGCGTCGCGCTGACAGTACGCACAGCGAACCTACCAATCTTCCTACAGCTTGTTCCGTGCGATCGCTCCCAGCCGTCAACTGCGCTTTCGGCGCCCGCAATTTTTGCGACTTAATCAAAGCTTGAGCAAAATCCGTTCCCGCTTCTTTGCACTCGTGAATTGTCGCCGCCGTCGGCTTAAACTTGGCTCGAATCGGCTCAAATCCAATCCGATAGCCAGCATCTTTCAGCTTACCTTCCACTAGGTCGATCGCCTCGCCACTCCAGCCAAAAGAACCGAAAACCCCCGCTAATTTGCTCTTAGTTGCTGTAGACAACACAACTCCCAAAGCCGTTTGAATTTGCGTCGGCGCGTGTCCGGCTAGCGTCGGAGTACCGATGATAAATCCGGCGCATTTCTCGATCGCCTCTTGAATTTCTCCCGGTTCGGCAAATTCGCAATTGATGCTTTCTACAGCAACACCGGCCTTCGTAATCCCTTTGGCGATCGCCTGCGCCAAAGTAGCAGTATTGCCGTAAGCCGAAGCATAAATCAAAGCAACTGTCAAGTCTTTTGAATTTTGTTGTTGGCTCCATTCCCGATACAAATTGCTCAATTCGTGGAGGCCGTAACGGACGATCGGGCCGTGACCCGGAGCATAAAATGCTGTTGGCAAATCAGCTAATTTATCCATTGCTGTCAGCACTTGTTTCGCCTGAGATGCGTGCAGGGAATCGTAATAATAGCGCCGATCTTCGCTGTAAACGCTCCAGCCTTCATCAAATACTTGATCGCTGCAAACGTGAGAACCAAAAAACTTGTCAGTGAACACGATGCGAGTTTGCGGATCGTAGGTGCAAAGTTCATCAGGCCAGCGCGGAGTCGGAGTTGCCAGGAATTTTAATTTGTGACCTTTACCTAAATCGAGAGTTTCTTCACCCCGAACGATCATAATGTTTAACTCTTGTTCGGGAAAAGCCGATCGCAAACCAATTGCCGCCGGATTCGTGCAAACAAAAGCTACTTGCGGAGCCAATTCTAACAAAGCTTTGATCGTGACGGATCTGTTAGCATTGAAATGCCCCAAAATTATGTAATCCAGCGTTCTCAAGTCCACCCGTTTCTGCAAAGATTCCAGATAATTTTGGGTAAAAGATTCCCCAGGCGGATCGAACAAAGCAGTTTTGTCTGCTTGAATGAGATAGCTGTTGGCTGTTGTCCCCCTTTGCAGGGAATATTCTACTTCAAATTTGAGTCTGTCCCAAGTGCGCGATCGCACTGCTGCGGTATCGGTGGCAATTGGAATAAACTGTACGTCGCGGGGTTTGGTATTAGATCCGAGTCTGGGAGTCAAAGTATTGGTCATTGATTGCACCTATCTATATTAAGTTTGCTAGGGGGAAACTGTTGATTTTGTGAATGAGCTTTTTTATTAACCGCAGAGGACGCAGAGGAAGAAAGGAAGAAATAATGTAGGGTGCGTCAGCAGATAGTCGATGATTGAGTCGAATAAAACTTCGGTTGACGCACCTTACTAATTTATGAGGCTGCTCCCGAATTCCGAAATCCGATCCCCCCTAACCCCCCTTAATAAGGGGGGAACAAGATTCCGCTCAAAGTCCCCCTTCTTAAGGGGGATTTAGGGGGATCGGGATATATGCAACGACCCATTAAATTGGTATAAGAGGGCGGGCCCGCACCATCCACCGCCCCTACAACTTGTTAACTATCAACTGACAACTATCAACTATCAACTGACAACTATCAACTGACAACTGTCAACTGACTAATAGTGATTTCCAACTTTGCGGTGGTGAACTGCCGGCAGTGCTTCGGGATTGGATACGCGACCGCTATCTACCGTCGCATATACGATATGATGATCCGAAAGTTCCATCCGGCTGACCACTTCGCATTCCATGTAAGCCAAAGCATCGGTCAAAATCGGAGAACCGTTGGTAGCAGGTTGAGTTTTAACTCCGGCAAATCGATCGGCACCTGGGGCAAAACGCTTCAAAAAGTGCTTCATCAAGCTTTGATAATTGCCTTCTTCGAGCACGTTAAGTACAAATTTATCACCTGCGTGCATCATCGATTCGATCGCCCGATCCTTGGCAACTGCTATAGTTAAACCCAACGGTTTAAAGCTGGCCTGCGTCACCCAAGAAGCCAACATTGCACTGCTAACCTCGCCTTTTTGAGCCGTAATAATGTACAATCCGCCGCTGATACGTCCCAAAGCTTTATCAACATCGCTATCCAGGGATTTCATCTGTTTGACAGCCTTGTCCCGCGACAGCCACTGTCCCAAGTCAGTACCCGCTTCGTCGCAAACTTGATAAATCGCTTCCGTCGGCACTTCTTTAATCAAAATGTTGGGAAATGCTTCTTTCAAACCCAACTCTTTGAACTTGTTTCGCAGCGGATAAATCGATGCGTCATCGCCGCCGCCGGATTCGCACAAACCGAAGGATTGTTTGTTGTTAGCTGCAACTAAAATTGTGTTGATAGCAGCTTCGGCATTCTCCGCAGCAGCCCCATTACTCGGTGGCGAACAAATCACAATCCCCGCAGCAGTACCGACAAGTTCCCGCACTTCTTGTAAGTCGGCGGTTTTCAAGTCCATCATTTCTACGGCGACACCAGTTTTGGTAATCCCGTGGGCGATCGCCTGGCTGAGTCGATCGCTAAATCCGTAATCAGAAGTGTAGAATACCGCTACAGTGGTTTCTGCCTTAGCTTGTTCTTGGCTCCACTTTTTGTAACGTCCGGTAAGTTCCACCACATTGTACCTGAGCAGCGGCCCGTGACCGGTTGCCACCGTACCGATTTCTCCCAACTCGGCCATCCGCTTCATTGCACTCAGTACCGATCGAGCATTCGGAGCCATCAAACACTCATAATAAAAGTGATAATCCTCCTCAACCGCCGCTAAATCGTCATCATAGGTACTGTCAGAACAGTAGTGCATCCCGAAAGCATCGCAGGTGAACATCACCTGAGTTTTGCTATCGTAACTGAAAATAGTATCCGGCCAGTGCAAATTCGGCGCCGACACAAATTCGATAACGTGGCCATTTCCTAAATCTAGTTTGTCCCCATTTTTCACGACAAGTCGCTCAAAAGGCTGATGTATCAGGTTTTCTAAAAATTGAATTGCTACTTTCGCCCCCACGACAATCGCCTGGGGTGCCAAAGCCAGCACATCCTTAACCAAACCGCTGTGGTCTGGTTCAGTGTGGCTGATAATTAGATAATCAATCTCTTTCGGGTCAATTTCCCCCGTCAGAGTTTCCATATATTGCTGGCGAAACTTCTCGTGCGAGGTATCTACGAGGGCAGTTTTTTCGCCACGAATGATGAAAGAGTTGTAAGTTGTACCGTTTTTGAGCCCGAATTCGATGTCAAAACGGTCTCTATCCCAGTCCAGGCATCGAATTGCCGTTGTATCTGAGGCAATTTCGACCTTTTCCACCGTCAATCTGCGTTGGACTCGTTCAGTCAGGGCTACCATACTCTGCCTCCTTGTCTGTTATCCATTACCTTATTGTTTCCATTCTGACACGTTTCTTTTGTAAATCTTCATAAAATTTCTTATGACGCTGTTAAGTAACTTCAAAGTTATTAATGTTTGAGTTAGGCGATTCCCTACGGGATAGCTTCGCTTCACGACCATTTTGAGAAAAATCCACAAATTAGGTCTTGACAAAATCCCCATTTCACCAAATCTGATTTATTTTATGGATTGCTGAAAAAGTATGCGTAGTGGAAAAACGAGGCTACACACCTTAAAAAACCTGAGTTCGGGATAAGAAATCATTGAATGTGCCTTGGCGAATGGAATTCGTGGCTACACAGACTCGATCTGACGGGAGCAGACTAGATTTTGAGGCCTGCAGAAGAGTGTGCGGGGGCACACTTTGTCTGTATAGCTGCGGTTTCTAACCGCCAAGCGTCCAAAAATTAACCCGAACTCAGGTTAAAAAATAATAGGTTTATTGCTAAAATCCCAAATTTATCCAGAAACTAACAACTTTCATTGGAAGGGTTTTGAGCCTCTATAATCCTATAACTTGCACTTAGATAGAGCCAAGAAATCTTGAACGCCTGCTCTGGCAAACTTTATACTTTATATTCAGCAAGCCCTAAAAGAAATTGGACGCACCCAGAACTCAGAAACCCGGTTTCTTCCTATATTTCTTGCTATTCAATTCTTCCGATTCGTCAGCGGTAACTCTACAATCAACTCAGTTCCTTCGCCCACCTGACTGACGCACCGAATCCGGCCGCCGTGAGCTTGTACAATTACCTGATAGCACACCGAAAGTCCTAAGCCCGTACCTTTCCCCACAGGTTTAGTCGTAAAAAACGGATCGAAAATCTTGTCTTGAATCTGCGCCGGAATGCCACTTCCCGTATCGCGCACAGAGATTGTTACCCAGTCCGGCTCGCTTAGCCAACTGCGGATTGTTAATTCTCCGGGTTTGTCGGCTGAGTCGATCGCATCTAAGGCATTGTCCATCAAATTATAAAATACTTGGTTGATTTGACCGGGATGACATTTGACTCTCGGCAGATTTCCGTATTGTTTTTCAATTTTGATATTTGATTTGAGTTTATGTTGCAGCATCAATAAACTGCTTTCCAAACCTTCATGCAAATCCACAGCTTGAAATTCTGCGCGATCTAAGCGAGAAAAATTTCGCAGCGTCATCACGATCGATCGAATCCTGCCACTGCCTTCCCGCATCGAATTGAGCATTTTGCCAAAGTCATCTCGAACGTAATCGAGTTCTAGTTCTTCATTGATTTTGACAAGTGCCTCCGCTGCTTCTGGGCAGGCATTCCCGCACAATTCTAGAGCTTCGTTTAAGACTTTAAAATATTCTTGAGCGTGAAACAAGTTAGCGTGGATGAAATTGTTAGCGTTGTTGATTTCGTGAGCAATTCCCGCTACCATTTGCCCCAAACCAGACATTTTTTCGCTTTGAATCAATTGCTGCTGTGTCGATCGCAATTCTTGGAGGGCTGCTTGCAATTGCTGGGTTTGAGCTTGAGATTTGACTGCCGCTTCTCGGACTTGGCTGTAAAGTTCTGCTTGCTGAATCGCGATCGCCATTTGATCGGCTAGCTGCGACAGCAACTCCATTTCTTGGCGCTGCCAATTTCGGGTATCGTGACACTCGTGAGCAATCAACAAACCCCACAGTTTACCGGGAAATTTTACAGGAGAATTTATGTCTGTAGAAAGTGAATGGTCTTCGTTTTGGGATGTAACAATCGGTACGATCAGATTAGCTTTTACCTGCAAGCTGTCTAAAAAATCAACGTGACAAGGCTCTAAACCGGCCTGAAAAATATCATTAATTGCTTTGACTCGCCCTTGCTGGTAAAGATCGGCGTAATTTCCCCTAAAACACTTATCTGCCCCCATATCTCCTAAAATTGAAGGCCAAGGAACTGTCATATCTTCAACGACAACTGTTCCCTGCCAGTTGTCTTGAAACTGATAGATAATTACCCGATCGCACTGCAACAATTGGCGGACTTCTCTCACCGCTGTTTGCAGGATAGTTCCCAGATCCAGGGTACTGCGAATTTGGTTGCCAATCAGTCGCAGCAGAGATTCTCGTTCGGCTTGACGGCAGGTTTTGCTGTAGAGTTTGGCTTGATTGATCGCGATCGCCAATTGCGATGCTACCCCTTCTAATAGTTGCCGTTCCCAATCAGTCCATTCCCGTTCGCGATCGCACTGATGCAAGCCAATTATGCCATTCACTTCACCTTGATAGCGAGTAGCGACTGCCAGCATTGACTTAATTTCCAAAACCTCGGCAATTTTACGGGTTTGTGCATTTAACCCCGGAAAATCCAGAAACTTCGTCAATGCTAGGGACTCTTGCTGGGAAACGACTGCGGCCAAGTGTGGGTTGTCAGTAATCGGTACTTTCATCCCCAGTTGTATGGGATAGTCTCCCGCGTTGTACTCTCCCCGCGTCACTAACGTTTTTTCTGCATTAGATTCTTTGACTAAAATACTCGCGCGGCTGCAATGTAGCGCTTGCCCCAGCAACCGGCAGGCCGATGTTAAAATCTGTTCTATATCAAGGGTGCTGCGAATTTCGTTATTAATTTCGTTGAGCAAGTTTGATAGTTGAACTTGCTGCTGCATCTGCACGATGATAGCTTTTTGTTGGTCTACTTCCGGCAGCAAAAGACCTTCTTCTTGATTCCAGTTACCTGATTCAGGCAACCGCGCAGTCAGTCTCTGCCAGGGGGTTTCTGGTTGTTGTATTTTTAAAGACATATTTACTCAGCACTTGTACAGTATTTTGATAGACTCTGGTTTTTTACACATTTGCTTACCCCGCCACCAGCCGATCGTCGCTACCACAAATTTAGAACGATATTAAAACATTATAAATGATATATCCCGAGCATTGCAATTATTTGCTTTACAAATATTTATCAATAATAATTATGGCTCAGCAGCCGACAATACTAATGAGGCACGCGCCATCTTTTTCGTCAGATGTCAATTAGAGTTAACCGTCCCCCTAAGCGAATAAAATTAATCTAAAATCTATCTATAGTGATACTGCTTGGGCGCGATCGATCGATAAACATGGAAAATTCAATTGCCGACAATTTTTGCCCGGGATCTGGCACCGACAACCCGATCGCTGGATTGGCAGGTAAAAGCCTGGTTAAAATAGCTTTGGCGATCGGCAATTCGCGATTGCACTGGGGATTATTTACGGGCAGAACTTTGGAGAGAACATGGGATACTGAGCATCTCAAAGCTGATGCTGTTTCCCGGCTCTGTGAGGCAGAAAAAGCGGAATATTTGGTGGAAACGGTGATGAGGTCGATCGAGCAAATATCGGCTCAAAATCTGCTCGATCTTCCTGCTACTCCCGCTGTGTCTAGTCCTCAGACACTTTCTGTAGTGCCGCTACCTTTAGTTTTGGCCTCAGTAGTTCCCCAGCAAACAGCAATTTGGCAGAGTTATCCTGAAGTCCGAATTATTACTTTAGACCAGTTACCGATCGGGGGACTCTATCCTACCCTGGGAATTGACAGAGCTTTAGCTTTACTGGGTGCTGGCAACCAATTTGGTTGGCCAATTTTACTTATAGATGCTGGTACAGCTTTAACATTTACTGGGGCTAATGTCAATAGGTATTTAGTCGGGGGTGCCATCTTACCGGGTTTGGGTTTGCAGTTGTCCTCGTTAGGAAAAAAGACTGCTGCATTGCCCTCAGTAGGCTTACCAGAAAATCTGCCGCATCGCTGGGCTACAGATACTGCTGGGGCAATTCAAAGCGGGGTTGTATATGCGGCGGTGGCAGGAGTTAGGGATTTTATTGAAGATTGGCGGAGGTTGTTTCCGAATACCCAAATTGCACTCACGGGGGGCGATCGCATTTTGTTATTGAAATACCTCACCGCACTATTTCCCAATACGGCTTCCTCGGTAATTGACGCACCAGAGGCTATTTTTTGGGGAATCATAGCATTTTAGATTTTAGATTGAGGGATTGGGGGATTGACCAATTGATTGAGATTTGATGTTGAAGAATTGGTAATGATTGATTCCGTAAAGGTTTCAAACAGGGGCATACAGTTGTATTTTTTTTGAATTTATATGAGTTTGTTAAATGTTGACGGCGACTAAAACAGGCTTTATTCTTAGGTACGTTGTTGCGCTTCAGCGCTCTTGCAGATCGAGGATAAAGAGCGCTAAAGCGCAACAACATACCTTTTTGAAAGGTGACAGTAGACAGTTGACAGTTGGCTAACTAATCACTAAGGATCGCAAATTAAATAATTTACACTTTTGAAATTGGGATGAGCCTTTATAACCCGTCTTTTCTGGACGGGCTATAAAAGCCTATCCCACAAGAAGCATGAAATTGTAAGTTATTTAATTCTCATTCCTAATGACTAATAAAGAGCGCTCAAGCGCAACAACATACCTTTTTGAAAGGTGACTGTTGGCTAACTAATGACCAATGACTAATGACTAATGACTAATGACTAATGACCAATTATCAATTCATTTAGCAAACTGGCGAATATAGCGAGCAACAATATCCGGGACTTCCTGTGGCAAATTGCTGTCTCCCGGACTGACAGATTCCAGTTCGGCATTAGGAGCCAGAGCAGCATAGGATTGACACAGAGACAAAGCTGCGGGGGTATCTTCAGAACCTTGCAAAACCAAAACAGGCGCTTTCAGCAAGGCCAAATTCTCATCAACTAACTCTGCTATAATTTCAGGCCGCCGCCGCCCGAACAGCAACTGCACGGCAACTGGGGACTGCATCAACTGCTGTCTCAAGTTTAGCAGTCTGTCAATCTGCTTTTGACCCCCCAGCAACTTAGCAATTGGATAGATCGATCGCAACAACCAGTATGCCAACGGAGGTTGAGCGATCAGCCAGCTAGCCGTCTGCCACCGCCCCCCCTGGTTGCCAGCCTTGACGCCTTCTGGGGCTAATAACACTAAACCCTGAACTCGATCGGGATATTTGATGGCATAGCTAGCAGCCACCCAGCCGCCCAAAGAGTCACCAATTAAATAAACCTCTTGCAGGTTCAAAGCATCGAGGTATTGGGCGAGACATTCTACTTCCAGATCGATCGAATAATTAACATTTGGGTGTTCCGAGTCGCCAAAGCCCAGCAAATCTGGTGCGAAGCATTGGAAGTCCGGGCTCAAAAGCTCGATCGTCCGCAGCCACTGACTGCCGTCGCCCCAAGAACCATGCAAAAATACTAAATTTGGGCCTCTGCCGACTTCGCGCCAGAAAATGTGTCCTAAAGAGAGTTTGACCCGAGAATTGCGTAACGGTGAGTACATCCGGTTTAATATTCAGCAATAAAAAGATTATTAAATTAATGTTCAGATATCATAAATTAAAGCATGGAAACATTAAAAATTAATTCCCTACTAATAAAAGGTAGCTTGTTAAGGTGAGGTAATTCCCAACGTTGCTCAAATGTAGATGCCCTGAGAATTTACGCTAAAGTTGTCAGGCCTTGAAAATAGTTATGCAAGTGCTCGCCATTATCATGGCTAAGCTGGTCTTCCGGCAGCGCTGTCGGCAAAAAAGCTTCCACCTCGCTGATTTCAAGCGAATCCTGAACTTGCATCTTGCCCTGCACCTCTGCTTCCACCACTATACAAATCGAGTGCAAGCGAGGGTCTCTATCGGCAGCCGAATAAACGCCCACCAAGCGACGAATTTTGACTAAATCGAGTCCTGTTTCCTCCGCCAATTCTCGGCGCACTGTTGTCGGAATATCCTCTCCCCAATCCACCATACCTCCCGGAAGTGCCCAGCGACCGTTGTCGCGGCGTCGAATTAACACTATTCTCCCGTCAGGTAACACAGGAATCACGGCGGTACCAGTGACGGGATGTCGAAAAATCAGACCCAGCACAGTCTGTACAAATTGCCACAATCTACGCATACACTCAAAAGTTTGTTTAGGGGAAAGTAATTTTAGACCTGCTATCTCGCAGATTTGGGGTCAGAATTATTATATTCTTCTTTCAGGCAAAATATCCGACAATTCTCCTAAAATCTCCACTGCGTGAGATTCTGGTTTGACTTTGCGCCAAACAGTTTCAATCCTACCATCAGGGTCGATCGCGAAGGTCGATCGAGTAATGCCCATAAATTCTTTGCCCATAAATTTTTTGAGTCCGTAACAACCGTAAGCGGTTGCCACTTCGGCGTTTGAGTCGCACAGCAAGGGAAAAGGCAGTTGATATTTAGCTTTCAGCAGCATTCATCCCCGCGCCAGGAGCGTAGCCTCGCGTCGGGATGAATGCGTGCGAGTTGACGATTCCACTCTTGCGAGTCAAATTCCTCTTCGGAACGTGGAACAGCGTCGGGGTGGATGAGGAAACCAGCAAATTCTTTGGTATAATTGCATAAACTTGACCATTATCCCCCTACGCGAAAACCAAGCTAAACGGGGTTGACGACTGTTGACGATTTACCTAGATTTACCTAGGATTTAGTAGTTAGATTCTAGGTAAATCAATGGATAGACTGATTAGCATTGGCGAGTTAGCAGAGCTTAAAGCCGTAAGCGTTGACAC
>NZ_JAHRFA010000104.1:0-12541 GCF_020883045.1 Microcoleus sp. CAWBG58
GTTGATGCGTTTTTTGCTGGTCATAACTTGCTCAAATGCTTGCCTGGTCAAGGTTTCATTCTATTTTACCTTTTTTCGTGTACCCCCTTGACAATTTGCACTTTTTCTTAACTTGTCACCAATGACTCAATACCAGGAATTGCGATCGCCATTCAGGACGCAGACACCGAGTTGTTACGGCCATCAGGCTCGGTACAAAAACCCGGTCGATCGAGTTGTATGTGCCAGTCATAAATACAATTTAATCTTCTACAACTTCATCAAACCTCTGCCTGGGGACATAAATTTTTCTCATCTCAAAGAAATACATGAGCCGACCATTCCGGGAAATCAAACTTAAAGTCTTCTTCCCCAACTTCTACAATTTTGTTGTACATCCACTCGTGCCAAGTTCCGGTATCGGGAAAGTTAGGAATACAGTAAGTAGATAGATAAGTTTCCGAAAAATTGGTCACCACTACTATTCGCGAACCCTCATCGCTCCAGCGATAGTAAGCGAGCACTTTAGCTTCGGTATTTTGGTGGATGAATTCAATGTTTTGGGTGTAAAGTGCCGGAACATTTGTCCACAATCGAATCAGGTGTTTGTAGTATTCCAACAAATCATGATTCTGCTGATTGTTCAACAAAGACCATTGCAAGTTATTCGGCTGGCTGGGGGTTTGGCGAGTGGATTTTCCGAACTCTTCGCCCATCCACAGCATCGGTATTCCTACTGCTGTGACTAGCAAAACTGCTGCCAATTTAGCGCGTTTAAAATATGAGCAGTGCTGTCAATCTCAGTAGCGTAGGGGTCATTAACTTTTACCCATTCGTCGGTTTCAAAACAAGGACTCTGCAACTGCACTCGGAACTTGTATTGATAAATACCGTCTGCGAGCTGAATTTTAGTGTGGAAATAACCTCTATCATCTTTTTCTAAGGGAATTTCTTCCCATTTAGAAAAAGAGCCGAACACTGTAGCTGCTTTGTTGTTGGGAGCGAAGAGTTTGAATTGAATTGCAGCGGCCATGAATACCTTTTACGCAGAACTTATAACTGTGATTAGTATTCATTTTTACAATTTTGCCAATCTGTCGCCATCGTTCTTAAGAGTTAAATCGTAACTCGAATGTTGTCACGAGTTCCGCGCGCACCCTACAGGGTAGTTTTATTCTCATCATAGAAATTAGGTACGTTGTTGGGCTTGGGCCCTCTTTATCCATACGTCTCAAGAGGGCCCAAGCCCAACAACGTACCTTTATTTCTCGTGACAATAAAACCACCCCGTTTTGAAACGGATTAGGGGGATCGGGGGCGTAATTGAGTCAAGTGCAGTACCAGCAAAGCATCCCTAACCTGAATGAAATCAAAATTGTAGCTAAAGTAACTAAAACTTATCGATCGCTGTTTATGAAAATTAATTTAACTTTTGATAAGTAGATAAATCGCCTTCAAAGATTAATATTTGTAACTAAAGGAACATTTTTTAGCTGACAGAGCTAATACCGTAGAAAGATGTCATTTTAGGCGGAAAGAGCGAGGATGAGCTTGTAGTTATCAAGTAAGGGAAACCAGAAAGATAAATACTTTATTCAACTGGATTCTCGGGCGATCGCCTTTAAGTCGAGTTTGAGCGGATCAGAGCAATGATTATTTTTGCTTATACCTTGGTAGCACTTGTTTTTTAGTCAAAGACTGGGAAACTTTGCAGAACCAAAATCAGCTTAAACGACTGCTGCTACCTCAGTAATTGGTAATCGGTGAAAATTTCATCCGTCCCTGTTACCTGTTAGATCTTCCGAGCAGCGGCTAAGATGGCTCTAAAAGTTTAATTTGGGATGTTGACGAATTACCGTTACTGTAAAAACTCTGGAGTGTTAAAAATGCTAAAACAAATGTGTTGGTTGCCCAGATTGGGAGGCAATGGAGAAAAGATATTGCACCTGCGTACCGAAGCTCGTCAAGCGTGGCGGCCTTATACTGCTTTTCCGCAGTTCGCGGTTTCGGACTACATGGAGCCAGGGGGTTCTAAGGGATGGGCAACTTTTCAGAAGCTGATAACTCAAGGGTGGAATTTAGTATCTACTGAAGATGGGCAGCAGTCATTTTTTGACGAACAAAAAAGTGCTTAAAAAAGCAGAAACGGCAGTAATAAAAGAAGAGGATTTTGCCTCTTCTTTTTATTAGTGTCTTGGACGAAGTATCAGGTTGTTTTTACCTTGAGTTCGTGTCCGGTCGATTACCATCACAAAAAGGTTTGTAGTGCGGACTTAAGTCCGTAAAAATCTACGGACTTAAGTCCGCACGCGCGAACAAAAAGGTTCGCGCGTGCGGACTTAAGTCCGCTTTCCGGAGGCGGACTTAAGTCCGCACTACAAACGAGTCTGATTGCGGTTAATAGATCGGACACGATATGATACTTCGTTCAAACAGCAAGGTGCGATCGATCGCACCCTAGATAATTTTGAGATTTTTGCACAGTTGCAAGCAAGTTGCCCGATCGCCCGAGTCTGACTATGCTACCGTTGCTACCCTATCGAGCATCGGCTGGCGAGTTTTCAAATTAAATCGATATCCGTGGGGGAGGATGTGCAACTTGGCCCCGCAAAGCGCCAAAGCCTCATCCTTCAACAGTCCATCCATATTGTCGTGGAGTTTTTCCGACTCGTCGATGACAGTTACAGCCCCTTCGCCAATGACTTCAACCACGTCACCGCTGACTAAAATAGCTGTATTTTCGTCAATCCCAAATCCCAAGACTGCTGGTTGCAACAAGAGTGCAGCAACTAAGCGTCCCAGACGGCCTCGCTGGGCGAAATGCTGATCGATGACAATTCCTGGCAGGAAACCCATTCCCGGGCCCATTGCTACCACGTCAACGCGAGGATTTGTCTCGGAGTCTCCTTCAATAATCATCATGTCTGGCATCATCGCCGCGCCTGCACTGGTGCCGCCAACGATCGCCCCTTCGGAGTAGCGTTTGTGCATAGCTGCGTCGAGTTTGGTATCTTTCAAGCAGCTAATAATCCGCGCTTGCTCCCCGCCGGTAAAGAATATGCCAGTCGCTTGTTCGATCGCTTCTAAATAATCTGGATTGTCAGCATCTTCGGCTTTCTGGGTATCAACCACTCGCACATCTTCAGCGCCCAGCCGTTCAAACACTCTGATGTAATTATCTCCGACTTCTCCCGGGAGGCTTGTCGCAGCCGTCATCACTACAATGCGGGCTTTAGTGCCTCCAGCGCACCGCAAGAATTCCCGCAGAATTTTGCAATCCCCGTCTTTGTCTTCGGCGCCGCCAATAATTAGCAACTTTCCCTGATTTTCGCTGCCAGCCATACGATCTGCACTCTTAATGAATTGTATTTCAGTGACGTACCCGACTCTGATGCTTCGCATACAGAAGCGGGCTTCCCGTTTCATCCGCCGTTGCCGTTGCTCCCACAAGGAGAACACTGGTCTTACACAGCGTCCACAGGTTTGGATCACTTGTGTGTCCCTTACTGGCAGACTGCATACACAGCCTCCGGGCAGACTCCCTGCGCCCCAAGGAGTTTAATTGTTTTCTGTCCTTGCCGTATGGCTTGCTCATGGCTTCCAGTGACGGTTCGGCTTCCCTAGCGACAATCTTGCTGTGGCAAGCATATGACTGCTACTTAATCCTGTCTGTTCGAGAGGCTAGGCAGGTCAGCGACCTCGCGAGTAGTATATCAGTTTTTCTCGCTTCGTATCCGCTCAATAAATCGGGGTAAATCGCTCAATGATGAGCGTCAAGCATCGCAAAATCGTTCCAAAAGCAGTAGTCTACCCCGAGTTATTGAGCGGATACAGTTTTTCTCGCTTCGTTTGTAGGAGATTGGCAATTCTTCATCGTGCCCAATCCCTTGCTCAAATGCGTTTCGCATCGGTCAAGGGCACAATTCATCATTGCCTTGGCTCTCATCCCGACGCTCATGGCAACGCAATAGAGCGCGGGGCTTCCCGCCGAGGAGCTAAAACATAACTTTTTTGTGTCCTAAAACTGCCAAAAGGTAGAGATCGATACAGAACAAACCTCTGATTTTGATAAGTCTGGGAGGCACGCAACTCAAGCGTTCCGGTTATTTCACTCGAATCCCGGGCTTTCAACAGTTGACAGTTGACAGTTGACAGTTGACAGTTGAAAAGCGAACTCTACCTAAAAGTCTGAGTATTGGAGTAATGAATAGTCTGATTTTAATTTTTCCCTCAAAGGGTTCCGGCTTTCAACCAATTCTTTCTGGTAAGGCGATTTTTGATAAAAAAACTAACCCCTCCTCACACCATGGAGGAGGGGTCAAAAAATGAGTTTACATTACAGGACTTACGCGCGACGGGTCATCAACCCGATTTCTGACTGGAGACTTGACCCATAAACCTTTTATTTTTCGTATCAACCGGGTCGATCGGCGCTTTTAGATTAGTTCGATCGCGAGTTAGTGCGATCGCTCGATCAAATTGCTCAATACTGTACGCGCTCGTTCCAAAGGCAGGTGTCGGGGTTTGCCGTTCCAGACAATCTGATATTCGTTGCTGTGTTGACCGTCACCGTACCCAGAAATCAGCTTCAAGTGAAATGCTTCCTCAGCTAATTGATGAACTTGATCCCTGAGAGCAGTTTGTGCAATCTTCATAATTCTCTGCCTCTTAAATCCTTTTTCACAGTCATAGCCAATTTTAATTGGCTGTGTACCTCTCAAAAGTTATAGCTTTTTTTCATTAGTGATTGATAATTTAGTGATTAGTCATTTAGTCATTAGTCATTAGTATTCGTAATGGGGAATTGGTAATTGGGAATTGGTAATTGGGTAATTCTCCCCCTCTTCGTCTCTATCTTCCTCTCCCTCTCTCTCCCCCTCTCCCTCTCTTTCTTCCTCTCCCATTCTCTCCCTCTCTCTGCAATATAGTGGCGATCGCACCCCATGAGGTATGCCAGATTCTGCGAATGTCAGGATTTGTAAACGGTGGCGTCTGTACCTCCAAAAACCCGATCGAGCCTATATAGCGGTTATCAGAAAGATGAGGTATGTTGTTGGGATGCGAGCCCTATACGTCTAAGCGGTTATACCAGCTCTCAGACGTACCTCATCTTTTTGAGAAAGGCTATATGCGCGAGCGATTACCGATTACCGATTAGCGGACATACCTCATCTGTCTGAGACTCTACAATATATATGCCCGCAGGTAGTATCGAATGCGCCGACAAGAGAGCTAGTGTGATAAGTTAGCTCAAAGGAGGTTAAAAAATGCTGCAAGAAAAAAATACCGAGACAGCCCGGGTTAATGCTCGAAAAACCGATGTTTTTGATATTTTCAACTTCAAACATTACATCGGGCCAAACCCTTATTTAGAAACAGCGGCTTTAGTTTTCGATTTGGCGGTGACGGATGCGATCGCACCACAGCCGATCGCACATTACCATGAAATTATTGGCGATCGCTACCCGCAACTGTTGCACGAAAGCTTCACGAACCACGCTCAACTGTTCGGCCGCACCGCCTCAGAAGTAGCAAAACTCGATATGGGTTTGCACTTCCAACACTGGAACGTCAAACCATTTTCTGGGTTTAGCAGAATCAGCATAGAAGCAATTCACGCCCGCAGCGCCAGAGCCGTAGTTTACGCTGTTTGGGATTGGTTTGAAGCGATCGATCAAAATCAAGATTTCCCGTTAGCAGCACAAATCGGCGCCCTGCAAAATATGTTCCGCCAGTCTGTTTACGGAGGCCCGACAGTTTATTCATTAATGCGATCGGCATCCCAAAAAGGCATTCCCACATTTTATTTGTGGGATGAAGGATTGATGCAATACGGTTACGGTAAAAAACTGGTGCGCGGCTCTGCCACAACTTTTGATTCCGACAGTCATTTAGACTCAGATTTTACCACGCGCAAAGATGATTGTAAAGCTTTTCTTGCTACCTTAGGATTTCCAGTTCCTAAAGGCGATATCGTCTCCACAGAAAACGGAGCTTTGGGAGTTGCGAGAGAAATTGGCTACCCAGTTGCTATTAAACCAGTCGTCGGTCATAAAGGAATTGGCGTCACCGCAGATGTCCGAGATGCAGAGGAATTGCAGGCGGCTTTTAAAAGAGCAGTTAACGCAATTCCCGAAACCTCGCCCGTGCGAGTTATTGTGGAAAACAGCATCAAAGGAGCGGATTTTAGGCTGCTGTGCGTTGACGGCAAGTTTGTTTCTGCAACTGAACGCCGGCCCGCTTGGGTAACAGGAGACGGCGACTCAACTATTCGGGAATTGATCCGCCGCGAAAACCGCAAACCAGAACGTTTGGACACGCCAACTTCGGCGATGAGCAAAATTCAGTCCGACGAAGCGATGGAAATGTATCTAGAAGAACAAGGGCTGTCATTGGATAGTGTCGTAGAGGGCGATCGCACTGTATCTCTTCGCAAAGTAGCCAATCTTTCCGCAGGTGGCGTCAGCATCGATGCTACTCGCACCATTCACCCGGATAACATTGTTTTAGCTCAAGATATCGCCCTGCATTTTCGGTTAACTTGTTTGGGGATTGATGTTGTCACAGAAACTCTCGCCAAATCTTGGAAAACTGGGAATTTTGGGATTATCGAAATCAATGCCGCGCCGGGAATTTTTATGCACCTCAACCCGGCTGTCGGAGAAGGGGTTGATGTGCCTTCACATATTATTGATACTTTCTTTGATTCTGGAAAATCAGCCAGAATTCCGATTATTACGTTCAACCGAATTTCGGTACACGAACTGCAAGAAACCATCGACCACATTCTGTTGCAACATCCTGATTGGACAATCGGTGCTGTTTGTCGCTCTGGACTTTTTGTCAACCGTTCTGAAAAGGTTTTGCATAAAAATTACAATCTTAATGTGCAAACTTTGCTGCGGAATCCTAAGCTCGATTTGTTGATTGCTGAATATCCCGAAAATGTTTTGGAAGCTGAGGGAATGTTTTATCAGGGCAGTAATATGGTGGTGCTGGACAATCCGGGGGAAACAGAGATGATTTTGCTCAGGCAAAGCACTGATGACGATACTGTGGTGGTGCGAGAAGGCAATAGTATTTCTATCCGCCGCCAAGGTTTAATCGAACAGTACAGTCTGGAGGATGGGGAACCGTTTACTCGGGTGTATTTGAAGGAAATTGGGACTGTTTTGTAAGGTACAAATTGCTACTTGAGCAAGGTGTGGATTGCGGGCTATTAAATCAACATGAAGGTGCGAATTGTTACTAGCACAAAGTAATAAGTGCACCTTCGTGTCAACGGTTAAGTGCGAGTTGCTATTTAGGCAAGGTGTGTAGCGCCCACTCAAATTCAACAATCAACTGCGAATTGCTACTTGTGTAAGGTGCATTCGGCGCACTATACTGAGGTAAGGTAATTATCATCTTGTCGTTACCAAACTAATATTTTCGCAGAAACCGACTTTATGAAGATAAATTCATATTTGTGCGATCTTAAGTTTTGAGACAATCTTGTTTCTGCGCTGTCGATCGTGTTATCAAGGAAACTGGGTTGAAAACCCAGTCCTTCTAGGATGGCTTTAATTATAAATCTTTGTTGCACTTGCGAGCCAATCTTGTACTGAAAGATATAGGATAACGTGGGAGGTCAAACCATGCTAGTTTTTGAGTTTAAAGCCTACGGGAAATCAAGTCAGTTCACGGCAGTAGATGAAGCAATTCGTACAGCTCAATTTGTTCGCAATAGCTGTTTGCGCTATTGGATGGACAATAGAAAAATAGATAAGTACGACTTAAACAAATATTGTGCGGTACTGGCGAGTGAATTTCCGTTTGCCGACGAACTTAACTCTCAAGCAAGACAAGCCAGTGCTGAAAGAGCATGGTATGCTATCTCCCGATTCTATGATAACTGCAAAAAAGGGATTCCCGGTAAAAAAGGATATCCGCAATTCCAGAAAGATTGTCGCTCAGTTGAGTATAAATTAACTGGATGGAAACTGGCCCAAGATCGGAAGTCGATTAAGTTTATCGACAAAAAAGGAATTGGCAAGCTCAAACTCAAAGGAACACGGGACTTACACTTCTACCAAATTAACCAAATTAAACGGGTGAGATTGGTGAAACGGGCTTCGGGCGTATATGTTCAGTTTTGTGTTGATGTTGACCGAAAAGAAAACATAGTAGAACCGAATGGTAATAACATCGGCTTAGACGTTGGGTTGAAGGAATATTATACCGATTCCAATGGGGTAATGGTTGAAAACCCCAAGTTCCTCCGAAAAGGTGAAAAAGTTCTTAAGCGTTGTCAACGTCGAACATCAAGAAAACTAAAAGGTTCAAAGAACAGAGGCAAAGCCAGACAGGTGTTAGGAAAACGCCACCTCAAAATAAGTAGGCAACGTAAAGATCATGCAATCAAACTTGCACGGTGCGTAGTTCAATCTAACGATTTGATAGCTTACGTAGGCGCTTCGCCGTGCCGAAGGCAGATTTGAGAATTAAAAATATGGCAAAAAATCACTGTTTGGCTAAGTCGATTAATGATGCTTCTTGGTATCAGTTTCGTGTCTGGCTTGAATATTTTGGCAAAGTATTTGAGAAAGTAACAGTTGCGGTAAATCCGCAATATACCAGCCAAGAATGCTCTAGTTGTGGTACAATTGTCAAGAAAACACTATCTACTAGAACTCACGTTTGTCAGTGTGGTTGTAGCTTAGATAGGGATTTCAATGCAGCTAGAAATATCCTAAGTCGAGGATTGGCTACCGTAGGGCATACGGGAAGCTTTGCATTAAATGCAAGCAACGCTTTGGGAGATGAGTCCTCTACTGCAAGCTGGAGAAATCCTGCATCAGCAAGTCATGTCGTAGATCAAAGAATCCCCACGCCTTCAGGCTGGGGAGTGTCAACAAGGAAATTCAGAACTATTTAAACGAATCGCACTCCGGTGCCAAAAACTCTGGAAATATGAATGTTGCGAGCAATTGGTTTAATTTAGTAACGAAAAGTTTACAGTCGTATCGCCGCTACATTCCAGCAGCGTTGACTCTTTGCACGGGTGCCGGCTTGTCATTGATAGCGGCTGCCGTTGTCTGGAATTGGGAAAATCAGCGGATGGCAGCAGAATTTCATCAGCAAGCCGATCGCCTGAATGCGACATTACAGCAAAGCATCAACAAAAACTTAGATTTTCTGTACTCAATTCAAGCATTCTACAGCGCATCTGCTGAAGTTAGCAGAGAAGATTTGAGGGAATTCGTTCAACCGGCACTGTCCCGAAATGCTGCTGTCTTTTCTGTAAACTGGGTTTTGCGCGTCCCGGCTGCGGACAAAGTAGCTTACGAACAGACAATTCGAGCCGAAGGTTTTCGGGCATTTCAAATCTACGAGCGAGATGCTGACAAAAAGCCTGTGCCAGTAAAAGCGCGATCGGAATATTTTCCTGTCACGTACAGAGAAGCCCTGGAAGCAGATACAAAATCACTGGGTTTCGATCTGGCTTCCAATCCCGAACGCAAAGCAGCTTTAGAGAAGTCGGTGAATACCGGGAAAATAGCTGCTTCGGGGAAGATTCAATTAATCAAGAACGATCGACCTGGAGTGCAACTATTTCTGCCAGTACCTGGCCGCGCAAGTTCTCCAGATAACTCGGCAAACAGCCGCGAAAACCTCAGGGGAGTGATTTCAGGTGTGTTTCAGATTACCAATATGGTCAATTTTTATTTAGAATCGCTGAATTTAGATCACATAAATTTTTATCTCTATGACAATTCAGCTACAGGGAAAGAACGCTTTCTGATGCGGTACGACTCGCAAACCAAGCAGTTTATAGATAATGCAGAACTAGAACATCCAGAGTTAACTAATCTCCGGCAACCTATCTGTGAAAATAAGAGTGCTTGCACTCGCACATTTAACATAGCAGACCGCCAGTGGATGCTGCTAGTTTTGCCGGGAAAGGGGTACGATAGTCTGAGCGCCCATGAGGGTTCGCTGGCAATTGGCGCGATCGGGCTTTTGATGAGTGGCAGCTTGACGACTTACCTGTTGATGTCTCTAGGACGTACAGCCAAAGTAGAACACCAAGTGCGCGATCGTACAATTCAACTAAAAGAGCGCACCGCTGAACTAGAAACGGCACTGACAAATTTACAGTCAGCGCAATTAAAACTAATCCAAACTGAAAAAATGTCCAGCTTGGGGCAGTTGGTGGCTGGAGTGGCTCACGAAATTAACAATCCTGTCTGCTTTATTTCTGGCAACCTGAGCCATACAGGCGAATATACTCAAAACTTGCTGGAACTTGTGAAAATATACCAGCAGCAATATCCCAACCCAACGCCAGAAGTACAAGGAAAACTACAAGAGATCGATTTGGAATTCATTAGTGAAGACTTGCCTAAACTCCTAAAATCGATGAATGTAGGAGCCGAACGGATCCGCCAGATTGTGCTTTCTCTACGAAATTTTTCGCGTTTGGATGAAGCTGAAATGAAGTCGGTCGATCTTCACGAAGGCCTTGACAGTACCTTGATGATTTTGGACGGTAGGCTGAAAGCTAACGGTGATTTTCCCGGCATTAAAATTATCAAAGAATACGGCAAATTGCCCTTGGTGGAGTGCTGGGCAGGACAATTAAATCAGGTATTCATGAATATTTTAAGCAATGCCATTGATGTTTTGTATGACGGCGAAAAAAATAAACATTTAATCGCAAAATTTTCCTCAGAGTCGCCTTTTTTACCTACCATTGTGATTCGCACTGAACTTTTAAGTTATAATTGTGCGTGCGTGCGGATCGCGGACAATGGAGCGGGCATGACGGAGAATGTAAAACAACGTTTGTTTGAGCCGTTTTTTACTACCAAGCCTGTAGGCAAAGGTACCGGATTGGGATTGTCGATTTGCTATCAAATAGTGGAAAAACATCAAGGTTCGCTCAGGTGCGTATCGGCTCCGGGAGAGGGAACTGAATTCTGGATTGAGGTACCCGTGCGGCAACAGCCCGAGCAATCAGTTGCTAATATTTCATCAGCGGTACGCGTCAGTTGACAGTTGACAGTTGACCTGGGACAGTTGACAGTTGACAGTTATATGGCGGTGCCAAGAGTGCGGGCCCTCTTAGGAATGAGAATTAAATAACTTACAATTTTTATTGTTATTGTGGGATGGGCGGGAGAACCCGTTCTTTCTAGACGGGCGGGACGCCCATCCCACAAATATGTATAAATTATTTAATTTGCGATCCTTAATTGACAGTTGACAGTTTAAACAATACCGATGCAACCGGAAACGATATTAGCAAGCACATCCTAATTTACATTTAAATATTACCGAAAACAAATATCTGGGATTTTACGCGCCGCGACAATTTATCATTGTAGTAAGGTCTGATTACCAATTACTAATTACGATGTCTTTACAATTTATTAGCATTCCGCCAACCACCGATCGCAAACCAGTCGCTTTAATTGTCGCTTTGCACGGATGGGGTGCTAATGCTCGGGATTTGACTGCGTTAGCACCGGCGTTCAATTTGCCGGATTATCAGTTTGTGTTTCCCGACGCCCCGTTTCCCCATCCTCAGGTAATGGGTGGCAAAATGTGGTATGACCTAGCAAACAAAGATGCTGAGGGATTGGTAGAAAGCAGGGAATTGCTGAAGGAATTATTGCTGTCTTTGGAAAGCAGCACGGGCGTGCCTTTGTCTCGCACGATTTTAGGTGGCTTTTCTCAAGGCGGGGCGATGACTCTGGATGTGGGCTTGACTTTGCCCCTAGCGGGTTTAATTTGTTTGAGCGGTTATTTGCATTCGTCGATTTCACCAGTTGCTGGGATTGCTTTGCCACCTGTTTCGATCGTGCACGGTACTCAAGATACTATTGTGCCCGTTAGTGCGGCGGTGCGATCGCGCGAGAGTTTGATTGCTTGGGGAGCACCGGTGCAGTATCGAGAATTTAACATGGGACACGAGATTATCCCGGAAGTTGTAGATGTAATGCGAAGTTTTGTTGTAGAAACTGTGTCTAAATCTGATTAAAGGCTTAGGATATAGTATGGCGGAAGTCTCGGGCAGGGGAAAAAAATGAAAACTTTAACCAAAGCATCGCGCGATATTGCTGTACTTACTTCTGAGGACGTGGCAGAATTGGCTGTCCGTTTGGAAGTTGACGATTATACAGATCCTTTTGAGGGATTGAAAGATTGGCATTTGTTGCGATCGCTTGCCTTTCAGCGGCCGGAGATGGTTGAACCCTATCTCCACCTTCTGGATATGGAAGCCTACGACGAAGCATAGATAGGCTTAAAAATCTAGCTCAAAGTTTCGACGGGATTGAGGAAGAAGTTAGCAGCATATTTTGTTGCGGATTGAACAGATGAGTTATGGATTTTTGTCTGTTTTCATCTCAACTTCTTTCTTGATTCTTTTTTGTGAGAATATGAAACAAAGTTTGTAGTGAGGACTTTAGTCCTTTCATGGATGCCGACTAAAGTCCTCACTACTAACCAATCTTATCAGGTTTGTAGTGAGGACTTTAGTCCTTTCATGGATGCGGACTAAAGTCCTCACTACTAA
>NZ_JAHRFA010000104.1:12641-20941 GCF_020883045.1 Microcoleus sp. CAWBG58
TTCATGGATGCCGACTAAAGTCCTCACTACTAACCAATCTTATCAGGTTTGTAGTGAGGACTTTAGTCCTTCATGGATGCCGACTAAAGTCCTCACTACTAACCAATCTTATCAGGTTTGTAGTGAGGACTTTAGTCCTTCATGGATGCGGACTAAAGTCCTCACTACTAACCAATCTTAAGTCCAAATAATATTATAAGTAAGTCGTATTTTATCTAAAATATAAAATCCTATGGTGAAAGGTAGACGAATTTTAATCGGCGTTAGTGGCGGGATTGCGGCTTATAAAGTTTGCGAAGTAGTTTCAACTTTAGCAAAAGCTGGATCTGAAGTTAAAGTGATTCTGACTGATGCAGCCGGGGAGTTTGTCACGCCTTTGACTTTTGCTACTCTTTCCCGCCATCCTGCTTTTACTGACAAGGATTTTTGGCAAGCAAATCACGGCCGCCCGCTGCACATTCAACTCGGAGAATGGGCGGAAGTTTTTGCGATCGCTCCCCTGACTGCTAATACTTTGGCTAAGCTGGCGGGGGGTTTTGCTGATAATTTGCTGACTAATACTGTTTTAGCTTCTACTTGCCCGATTTTGCTGGCGCCGGCGATGAATACTGATATGTGGGAACAGCCTGCGGTGCAGCGGAATTGGCGGGAAGTGTTGACTTATCGGCGCTATCATGCGGCGAATCCGGGGGCGGGAATGCTGGCGTGCGATCGCGCGGGTGTCGGTAGAATGGCTGAACCTCATGAGATTTTGCCTCATATTGAGTCGCTGTTGTATGCTAAGGGCGATCGAGATTTAGCCGGTAAGCGGGTGTTAATCAGCGCGGGAGGAACCCGAGAACACCTCGATCCGGTGCGGTTTATCGGCAATCCTTCCACCGGCAAAATGGGGATTGCTTTGGCGCAAGCTGCACTGCATCGTGGCGCGGCTGTGACGCTGGTACACAGCATAACTGGGGAATTGCCGCTGTCTGGTGTACGGGCGATCGCAGTTACCAGCGCCGAAGAAATGCGGCAGGCGATGCTAGAATCCTTTCACGATGCCGATTTGACGGTGATGGCGGCGGCGGTGGCGGATGTCAAACCAGTCGATCGCAGTCATGAGAAATTGCCAAAGCGATCGCTCCCCAATTCTTTACCGTTAGCACCCGTAGCCGATATTGTGGCAGAGTTGGGGAACTTGAAGCAGCCGCACCAAAAACTCATCGGCTTTGCAGCACAAACTGGAGATATTGTCAAGCCTGCGGTGGAGAAATTGCGGGCTAAGAAGCTCGATGTAATTGCCGCAAACCCGATCGATCAAATAGGTGCAGGTTTCGGCAGCAATACCAATCAAGCAATATTAATTAATACCGCCGGCAAGCAAGTAGAAATAGCACCTTGCAGCAAGCTAGAAATGGCTCACCGGTTGTTTGATTTTGTAATGGAAGCATAAGGCTAGTAGTAAGGACTTTAGTCCTTCTTGACTAAACGCAAATAGAAAGGACTAAAGTCCTCACTACGAACCTAATAAAGTTCTTATAATAAATTTGCTGGTTCCGGGCATAATTCTGATTCGATAAAAGTCGTTGATTCCGACTCAGCCGGCAACTCAATATTTGCGATCGTAATTTCTAGTTTAAATCCCAAAGCTTCGAGCAATTCTACCAAACTGTAAATTTCCGAACCGCCACTTTCAGTCAGCATCCGATCGAGTTTTTCGTGAAGTTCTTTTGCTGACTCCGAAAGAGCATTCATCCTGATTCTAGCCTCAATCACATTTCTGATGGCATTTCTCAGGAGTGCGGGTTCAGGGTCTTTTTCTTCCAAAATAGCCCCGATAAAACCACCAGCGTGTTCGGCATCTTTGAGCGATTCAATTAGGGACTCGTAATAGCTATCGCTGGTCGGCATTTTCATTTCTTTCATAGTCGGCTGAATACTCCTTCGCTTTGAGAATATCTTGTTTTTGGGTACTTTTATCACCACTACAAAGCAGAAGCACAATTGTCTCTCCTACTTCTCTAAAATAAATCCGGTAGCCCGGACCGTAGTTGATCCTGAGTTCAAAAACTCCTTCTCCTACTGACTTATAATCCCCCAAGTTGCCAAGAACAACTCGCTCAAGTCTTGCATCAATCTTAACTTGGGCTTTGCCATCTCGCAAGGAATAGTACCACTCTAAGAACGGAATCCTGCCATCGGGTCGGATGTAACGTCGAATCTCACTCTCGTTTTACTTCCATAATTTTATCTTAATTCTTGGCCTATTTCTATCATAAACGCGATCGCCACCGCCTTCCCCAAGCAAATCATACTTAAGACAGATGTATGCGATCGCCTTTCAGGTAAACTTTGTGCAGGAAAGAAACTTTGATTAAAACAGGGAATTGTGAATGAACTTAAGAGCGATCGCACAAACCAATCTACTATTCGGCAGCTTGATAATTAGTCTCGGATTGCAAACACTTCCAGCCGCAGCCGCAGTCACCGACGCCCAAGTTTCCGCCCTCGTAGAAGCCCTGCGACAAGCCGCGCCGCCGCAAACCGCAAATGACGGAATGTACAGTCAGTGGCAAGTTTTACCGAATAATATTTCCCGTTGGGCAAAATTCTGTACCAAACAAGATTTAACACCGCAACAATTTGAAGCCGACACCACAAAAGCCAAAACAATTGTTACCTGTATCGTCGGCGATTTGCTGCGCGACGAATACAAAGCTAGCAGCAACAATGAATTAACCGCTATCCGCCGCGCCGCTTGCTGGTGGATGACAGGAGAATCCGCAGCTTGCAAAAGCGGCGCAACTGCTACTTATGCGGATAAAGTCGTCAGCGTTTACCAGCAGCAGCGGGCTAAAAAGTAACGTTTGTACTGCGGGATTTAGATTTTTTTGACCGCAGATGGACGCAGATGGTTTTGTGCTGATGGACAGATTAGAGCAATTTGATATCAAATTCAATTATCCTATAAGCGCCAAAGATTCTTGAGAACATTAATCTGCTCTTTCTGCCGTCGAGCGATTACTTCTGGCGTCCATTCCTGTTCCCGCAGCACTTGAGTAGTAAGTGCAAAGGGTGAAACACCTGTTTTAGTGGTGAAATACTTCTGTTTTTTCACATCAAAATCATAATTTTGTGCCAGAGTGTTTTTCGCACAAGATAGTAAAACTAAGTTGCCAAGACGATGTACATATTGAGCGTGCTCTTGCTGATTAGCAAACCACTTCATCCACTCACTATTAGCACCTGGATTTTGGGGAAGTACGTGCTCGACAGTAATGTTGGAGAAGTTGTAAGATGCTTCGCCTTCTGACAGAGCAGCATCTAAGCGCACCAAAACATAACGACGAATTTTTGGCATTAGGTAAAGGTCACTATCGAGGACTCTAAGGATATTGTTTGACTCTTCAGGAGTAAACTGAAGCGGTGAATAGGAATTGAATAAATCTTCCTCTTGCTCAATAGCAGTAAGCAATCTACTGTAACGTTCTATGCGCTCATTAATATTGGCGCGGACAATCATTAAACCTGTGGCAAGGCGGTCTAAATCTATAAAGAAACGCACCAAATTATCGGGGTTATGACGGTTACGGTTGCGAGATAGGTAGAGAATGGCAGGTGGTACCCAGTCAAAATTATCAATTTTGTTTAACCATTTAAATAGTTGATTAATTTCCTCTGCACGCGCCTCGCTTTCATAGGTTGAGTTGTAAATGTCCGAAAAAGCCTTAGCATAAGGAACTAAAATTTCATCAATGAATTGCTGAGGCCCAGCCGCAGGATTGATGTTTTCTTGAAACTCTTTAAGGATACTCTTGCTAAGTTTTTTCTTTTCCTTAATCATGCGAATATGAGAAAACAAATCTTTGAATAACTCGCGTCCCAGATTCTCCTCGGTATCTTCCCACTTTTTAGTATATTTTTCTTGTTGGCTTTCCGGTATTTTTCCGATAATGTCGGCTTTCAAGATATCAGTTATGGAGAGATCCAATCCCCTGTTATTCAACACAGAAAATATCCGATACGCCGAGTCAAAGTCAGGCGTAGAAACCACTACTAAGTAGCACTGGGTAATGATAAACTGGGCAAGACGTATATGCTGGGATTCGGCGAGAGTCTGCAAACGTTGCAAGAATAAATGTGCATTTTCTTTAATAAGCTTCTGACTATCCATCAGCTCAGCAGTGTTTAATTCTTGGAGCTTGTTAATACCACCTTCATTTTGAATATATGTCTTGAAAAAATCTGCATCTCGCTCGCGCAAAGTCAGACGGTAACGATTAGAGATATTCGCGATTAAGCTGCCTTTTTGGTATAGATAAGTGGTCAAGTCATTGGCGTGTTCTGTTGGCAATGATGCCCTGAGAGCAGCTAGTAGTATGGTGAGAGTCGTTAGACGTTGCTGACCATCTACAATTTCAGCGGCTGGCTGCTCCGATTTGATCAAAACAATACTGCCTAGAAAGTAGGGGTTGAGTTCATCAATCGTCTCGTTACCATCTCCCAAGAATGTTAGCAGGTCTTCCAGCAGTTCCCCAGCTTCCTCCTTTGTCCAAGCATAGGGACGCTGGTAGAGGGGAATGGTGAACATAAAGTCATCGCTAAAGATTTTTTTAATCGGATGTTGTTCACCCTTGATGCTGACACGGTTCATGCTTGGTTCCTCTGTTAGGTGTGCTTGGTAATTGCTTCCCGAAAGTCAATTTTCCCTGTTGCTAGAATACCATGCTCAAGCTTGGAAAGGAGAACTCTCAACTTAGCCTGTGCAGGCTGGTTCCATTCGTCGCGCCGCAGATGTCAATCTGCGGCTGAATCACCCATTTTCTGCCTGACTTCTCATCAACTTTTGCACGCTACCCAACGCCCGATTTAATTCGTAACTCTTTCTTTCCGAATTTTGCAAAAAAGCCTGCTGTTCTTCCTCAATCATCAACACATCCTGCCGCACCAAACCATCTAATAACTTTTGAGCAGCACCAAAACAACTATCTTTGATAAACTTGCGAAACCACACAGGCAATTTGTGCAGCCGCCAAAACGCATTTAATGAGGTAAAATGAATTAAATAAGCGCGAGTTGCTGTCTCGCTTACCGGGCAAACCAAGCAGTAAATCTTAAAGTCGCTTCCCAATGTTGAAACCCAGTGCGGGTAAACATAACTCACATCAAGCGGTTCCGGGTGCAGTCGGCGCAGAGACTTAAAAAACAACTGGGAAATTGACCAAATTTTATCTATTTTGTAATAACTTTGCGCCTGATAGCGAGCTGTTACTTGATGCTCGTCTTCTGCTAAACTATCTAATACCGGATTTGCCCAAGCTTGCCAATCATCGTGCAAGTGTCCGTGGTACATATCCATCAAGTTTTCAATTAAAAATGAATAGTGCGCCTGACAGTCGATGACTGATACTGTGGCAATATAATTGAGATTTTCCCACTCGGGCAAATCCAATAAATCTATTTTTTCGGATTGGGTTTCGTCGCCGGGAAACAGCCAGATAAAACCGTTTTGCTCCTTGACTGGATAGGAGCGAATTTTGCAGTTAGGTAGCTTTTGGTTTTCTGCTAAATAATCGACTTCGGCGCATTCTCCGCTGGCATTTAACCGCCATCCGTGGTAGGCGCATTCGATTAAATCGCCTTTAACTTTGCCGTGGCTGAGTTTAACTTGTCGGTGCGGGCACCTATCTTCTAAAGCGTTGATTTTGCCTGCACTGTCGCGGAAAAGCACGATCGCCCGATGCCACAATATCGCAGCTAGGGGCTGACTCTGTACCTCTGTGCTGCGGGCGACTGCATACCATTGCTCCAAATTAATGCCCAACTCGCGGATGTGAGTTTTTTGTACCCTTGCAGATACCGATTCGATCGCATTATTTTGCATTACAAATTTTCCCAAATTACGCCCATAGAACAACCCAATCTTACAAAATAACAGCCGGGAAAGCAACGGCCGTAAATTCTTTTAAATCTCCCTTCTGACAAATACCTGTCGTTTGCTAAATGCTTCAACCAGCTTGGCGACAATCTAAATTTCAACAATCTTAAAGCATCGCGAAATCCGTATTTAGAACAATCGGGAATAAAATTTCTGATTGCACCTATGATGTAGCCGAGGGTGGCTGGTGTTTCGACTTCCGAGACATTATCTAAAAAGACAATTTTACCCTGGCGGTTTAACAAGTTCTTAATGCCTGAGAGGGCGACGGGTAGGTTGGGTAGGTGGTGAAAAGTGGCGGCACTAACTATTAAATCAAATTGGCGATCGAACGCTAATTGACTGGCATCCATTTGGATGTATTCGATATTGGGGGCTGAGCGTTTTTGACTAGCAATAGCCAGCATTTTTGCTGATAAATCTACCGCCACTACACGCTCGTAATACTTAGCTAATTCCCAAGCCAGAATGCCAGAACCGCAGCCAATATCTAATGCTGTACCTTTGGTAGAAGACAGATTTTTAGTAAAAAAATCATTCTGGCTTTCCAAGGTGGCAGCGAAATCGTATTCTGTTGCAAAATCATCAAACGTTACAGATTTATTGGGAATTTTCCAGTTACTCTTCAGCATTTATTCTTGCTTTATACTCATTCAACATTTTACCCGCAGATGCACCCAAAGCCACGCGGATGTTTTTTTTCCCAAGCTCTGACTTTTCTCCTCAGCGAAACCACACCCACAAACCGTAACTCATCTGAATTGCTAGTAATATTACCAACAAACTCAGGAGAGCGATCGCTCCTAATCCTCCGAAAAGACCTACAATTAGTGTCACAACCGCCGCAGCTAACTTTAAGGCAGGACTCCATATCGGGTGAGCGGGTTCGTCCTCATCTCGGCGCAAAGTGGTTTCCAGGAGAGCAATCACAGCCAAAGAAATCGCTAAAGAACCGCAAATTAAGCACTGCACGTTCAAAGGCAGCACTGTTGCTTTCGAGGCAATCATATTGTTGATTCCCGCCGCCGTTGCTGTCACCGACATTACCAACGGCATATGCAAATATCCCCAAGCGAATACCCAACCAGTTGCAGGTTTTGGAGGTCTGCGAGCGACAAAATCAAAGTATATCCACCAGATACCGAAAGTTAGCGTCATTCCCAGAATTCCAGTGATGGCATCGGCGAAATTAAAGTGTTCTTTGGCGGCTAATCCTTGAACTACGGTGATTACGGCTTCCCCCAAAACTATAATCATAAATAGTCCGTATCTTTCGGGAAGTCTGGAACTGCTAAATTGGGGCAGTTTTGCTTGGTGTTTGACGGTCAATATCGGGGTATTGATATCGATAAATAAGCCTATTACCCACAAGATAAAACGTGTTGGGGGAGGCACGAAAACGGATAAGATAAAAAGAGCGATCGAAATACTAGAACCCATGACAAACCGTTTGGCTGTCGGGCGGAAACTAGGTTGGTGGTAGCCTGCCCGCCACCAGAGAACAGTTAAGATCGATCGCGCAAATACGTAAGATAAGGCAAAACCCACAGAGGTTTCTCCTAAACCGTGGTGGGAAAATACCGCCAATCCCGCTACCGACAAAATTAGGAGAAATGTAAACAAGCGATTTTCAATTCCTTCTGTCTCAAACCGCTCGTTATAGTAAGTTGCACCGATCCAAACCCACCATGCGGGCAAGAATAGCAATGTGTATTTGCCCGCGCCTGCCCAAGAAACATCGATCGCCAAATTGTGCGACAATTCGGCAATAACTACTACGAATACCAGGTCAAAAAACAGTTCCAGCCAGCTAACTTTCCGGTGCAAGTGCTGTTCTTCGTCGGTGCGGATTTGCGGTTTTTGCCACCAGATTCTTTTAGCCATAAACCAATGTTTTGTGTGCTAATTTCACTCTAAATAAAATAAAAAGGTTCGTAGTGAGGACTTTAGTCCTTCTTTTCCTGAGGACTAAAGTCCTAACTACGAACCAGTTTTTGTTAAGGTTCGTAGTGAGGACTTTAGTCCTTCTTTTCCTGAGGACTAAAGTCCTAACTACGAACCAGTTTTTGTTAAGGTTCGTAGTGAGGACTTTAGTCCTTCTTTTCCTGAGGACTAAAGTCCTAACTACGAACCAGTTTTTGTTAAGGTTCGTAGTGAGGACTTTAGTCCTTCTTCTCCTGAGGACTAAAGTCCTAACTACGAACCAGTTTTTGTTAAGGTTCGTAGTGAGGACTTCAGTCCTTCTATGGATGCGGACTAAAGTCGAATGGCACTGAAAAAGGCTTAATCACCTTCGTAGTTTAGCTTTCAAGACAGAGCGAGGTTCTTGCATTCGAGGATACGGTTTCGGCCTTCGTTTTAAAACTCTGGGTTCAGAACG
>NZ_JAHRFA010000105.1:0-20712 GCF_020883045.1 Microcoleus sp. CAWBG58
CTAACGAAGCTTTTTCTTTTTCCATGTCTTTTTGTGGCAGTTGTAATTTATTCATTTTTTATCACAGTCAAGTATTGCATATATATTGTACCATAACCTTGATAATGATTTAGGATTGCTATATAGTACATCAATTTCGTAATAACGAGCGTTTTTTTCATATTTCATGCCAACTTTCTGGATTACCCGCTGGGAGGCGATATTTTCCGGGCGGGCGATCGCAACTATTCTCTCCAACTGTAATATGTCAAATCCATAGTTTAGACTAGCAAAAGATGCTTCTGTCGCCAATCCTTGATTCCAATAAACTTTATCGAAGGCATAGCCAAGCTCAACTTCCGGTGTTTTGTCCAGAAAAGCAAGTCCGCAGCGACCAATCATTTTACGATCTATCTTATGTACTACAGCCCACATTCCGAAGTTGTGTTCTTCCCAACGTTGGAGCATAGCATGAATGGCGCTTTCTGTGGCTTCTCTAGTTCTAACTCCTGTGAGGTATTTCATTGTTTCCGCATCGCTGTAGATGCGGTACAAATCGTCTAAGTCGTCTGGTGTAAATTGTCTCAGATACAATCGGGCTGTCTCTATTTGTTGCATGATGACAATCATTATTCTACCATAAAAATTGGAGGTATATCCTCCATATCTGCGTTACCAGGCAGAGCCTGGTAACGAGTAGTTCGCACCCTACAAAACTACTTTGCTCCAATCTTTGCCACTAGCGTCTTGCAGCTTTCAACTAAACGGATGAACTCTGCTCGATAGCCTTCCTTATCTTCACCTTTCGCCTGACTTGCCAGCCTCAATACTTGATCGAAATTAGCTGCCCCCTTGTACTCAGAATCTCTCAAAACCATCCCGAAAGCAGCTACAGCAGCAGCAAATCTGAAGTTAGCAGAGGCATTTTCTAGTTTCACAGGTTTGTCGATTATCGACTGCGTAATTAACTGACTCACTGTCTCGTTAGGTTTTTTGTAGCGCAACTTTACCTGCATCAATTCATCAGTTTGAGACGCTGAAGCAGTGGCTGGGTTCGGTTGATATTTCAACGGATCGACTTCCGGCAATTTGACATTGCTGGCGACACCAACCGGAATAATTTCGTAAATTGCCGTTACCGAATGCCCTGCACCTAATTCACCTGCATCTTTTTTGTCGTCGTTAAAGTCTTGATTTTGCAAAACTCGATTTTCGTAACCGACTAAACGGTAGGCTTGTACTTTCGCCGGATTGAATTCTACTTGAATTTTCACATCTTTGGCGATCGTCAATAGCGTGCCTCCCATTTGAGTGACTAATACTTTCTTGGCTTCCAGCAAACTGTCGATATAAGCGTAATTGCCGTTACCTTTATTGGCTAGCTGTTCCATTTTTGCATCTTGCAAATTCCCCCTACCAAATCCCAAGACACTGAGAAAAACTCCTTGTTCTCGTTTTTCTTCTATCATCCGCACGAGTTCGCCATCGCTGGAAACGCCGACATTAAAATCTCCGTCCGTTGCCAGAATAACGCGGTTGTTTCCTTGTTTGATAAAGTTGTCTCTAGCAACTTTGTAGGCTAGTTGAATGCCCGCCCCGCCTGCGGTGGAACCGCCTGCTTCTAGCTTGTCAATGCTATCTAAGATTTTTTCTTTTTGGTTGCCCGGTGTTGGGGGCAAAACTAATCCTGCCGCTCCGGCGTAGACTACAATTGTGACGCTATCTTTGGCTCGCAATTCGCTCACTAGATATTTCAAAGATGCTTTGACTAACGGCAATTTGTCCGGCGAATTCATGGAACCGGAAACATCGATCAGAAATACGAGATTGTTAGGCGGTAAATTTTTGGTAGAAATGCTTTTTCCTTGCAACCCGATGTGGACTAATTTGTGTTGGGGATTCCAGGGTGCATTGGCGACTTCTGTATTGATTGAAAAAGGTCGATCGCCCTTTGGCTGCGGATAGTCGTAGGTAAAGTAATTAATTAGTTCTTCGAGGCGCACCGCATCTTTGGGCGGCATCACCCCGCTGTTGATAAAGCGTCGGACATTGCTGTAGGATGCTGTATCGACATCGATGCCAAATGTGGAAAGCGGGTTGTTGCTAGCCCGCTGATAAGCGTTATCATAAATGCGGTTGTATCCTTCGCGATCGAATTCTTGGGCTTGTTGCGCGGGCAACGTTGTAGGTGATGGCCGTGGAGTTACTGGTAAATTAATTCCACCAGAAATCCTAGTTCTTAATTGATCTTGTCCTGTAAAGCGACTGTCAAGGTTAAGTCTCGCTGGCTGAGGGGCTGTTTGGGGAGAAGGCGGTAGTAAAAATGCAGAATTTGGTTCTGAAAGTTGGGGACTTCGATTTTGTTCTTCAAGCGAAATATCGCCCAGGGGAGGATTGGTTGCCCTGGGAAGAACAGCCGGAAGGCTTGCTAAATCAGCGGCAAATTCCGATCGCAAACGCTGCACAATTGCTAAATCTTCGGGGCTGACTTTTGGCGTACCTGCTGCGATCGCCCGATCGACTTTTACCAAACAACTATTTAAACTTACCGCAAAGTCGGAGCGCTTTAAAGGTCGATCGCCCAAATTACTACCCACCGGGGTGACAATCGGGCAACTGTAGCGTTTTGCTAAGGATAGTAGCGCCTGAAAAGCCCAGCTACTTGGTGCAATGTCAGCCGATTGAGAGACATTTGTGGGAGTTGGTGCGTTGGTTTGGCGATCGACTTTTTGGGCGATCGCACTTTTGGGATTCATCCAGTAAAAAGTTAAAATGACTGGACTTAGCAGCACTATTTGCAACAAAAGTTTACGCATAGATTTTTACTCCTGAGAATATTGCGATCGCGATATTGAATAACATACTACATCAGTTTCATAATAACGAGCGTTGTTTTCATATTTGAAACCAACTTTCTGCATCACCCGCTGGAATGCGATATTTTGGGGGCGGGCGATCGCAACTATTCTCTCCAACTTTAATATTTCAAATTTTGTCTGGCTAAAAATATTTTAGTTGGGTTTCGTTCGAGGTAAAATATTAGAGTCTTGCGATCGCATAATATACTCGATCGCGATTGCGGTATTCAAAGTTATGCTGGTATTTCATCCCCACTTTTTCCATTACCCGCCGCGAGGATCTGTTTTCGGTATCTGCAACTGCAACAACTTTGTCTAGTTTCAATACTTCAAATCCATACTTGAGGCTAGCCGCTGCAACTTCCGATGCTAAACCTTTCCCCCAGTATGCTTTTGCTAACACGTAACCGACTTCTACTTCAGGTTTTTTGCCTAAAAATCGCAGCCCCCCGTCGCCGATCAATTGGTTATTTTGTTTGTTGACAACAGCCCACAAACCGAAACCATGTTTTTCCCAATCTGCGATTATCTCCAATAAATCTGCTGCTGTTTCTTCTCTATTTCTGACGCCTTCGCTTAGATACTTCATCACTTCTGAATCGCTGTAGATGCGGTACAGCTCATCTAAGTCGTCTGGCGTAAATTGTCTCAGATACAATCGGGCTGTCTCTATCTCTTCCATGATGATTGTATAACTTCTACCAGTAGATTATTATACCAGTTTTGTTTGGATACAAACATTTTGGTTGGGTTTCATTCCTCAACCCAACCTACGGTTTACCGATCTTCATGCAAAAAACATCTCCAATAATTCTTGTGGAACAGGCATCCTGCCTGTTCTAGACTTAGTTTTTTGGAGAAGTCTAAAATATTGATTCTCTTTGTTACAATTATTAATTGGATGTATTATACCAGTTTTCCTGTAAATGACCATTTCCTCACCAGTAGCAGACACCGAAAACCAACCCCGCCGCGATACAGACTGGCGGTTATTCCTGAGGTTGGCATCTTACGCAACCCGCAGCAAACGCTTGCTGATTATTTCGATCGCACTATTAGTACCGCTAGCAGTCTCAGGAGCAATTCAACCGATTCTGATCGGACAGGCAATTTCGGTAATTCGAGCAGAACCTACCTATCAATTTTTACAGGGATTGCCTTTATCTACTGCATTAAATGTTTTGGCAGTCTTGCTGATGCTAACTATAACATTTAGATTGGGACTGCAATCTGTTCAAGGATATTTAGTCACAAAAGTAGGGCAAATTATTACTACTGATATTAGAAATGATTTGTTTGTGCACGTCACCTCGCTAGCGGTGCGATTTTTCGATCGCACTCCTGTCGGTAAATTGATGACGCGCCTCACCAGTGACGTGGAAGCTTTGGGAGAGGTTTTTTCCTCAGGGGCGATCGGGATTGTCAGCGATTTATTTTCAATATTAGTAATTGCCATTTTCATGTTTACCATGCAATGGCAACTAGCTTTAATGTTGGTATTAATGATGATCCCAATTGCTGCCATAATCATTTATTTCCAGAACCAATTTCGCATAGCAAATTACACCACCAGAGAAGAACTTTCCGATCTCAACGCCCAACTGCAAGAAAACCTGACGGGTATTGGCGTAGTGCAGCTATTCCGCCGGGAAAGATTCAACTCAGAATTGTTTAACGTTACCAATAAATGCTACATTAAAGCAGTTGATAAAACTATCTTTTACGACTCAGCCGTATCTGCAACATTAGAATGGATTGCTTTAGTGGCGATTGCAGCCGTTTTGTGGATGGGCGGTCAAAGCCTTCTGCAAGGTACAATTAACTTTGGTACTCTGTCTGCATTCATTTTATTTGCTCAGCGTCTCTTCGATCCGCTGCGGCAATTTGCGGAGAAATTTACGGCAATTCAAGCAGGATTTACCGCCGTCGAACGGATTAGCGATATTCTCAACGAACCGATCGAAATTAAAGATCCAACTAGCGGGGAGAAGGAAGAAGAAAGTTCGGCAACGGATTTTGTAGCGGATGTAACGGATGTAACGGATGTAAAGAATAGAAGGAAGAGGGAAGCAGGAAGAAGGGAATATTATTCACCACTGCTGATGGCCGGTCATCCAGAGGCACTTGCCTATAACTTGTCTTCAAATGAGTCAGAATTGGCAGACCAAAATCACACTCCTGTAGCTTCTGAATATCGTCTATCAGCTAACAATCAAAAATCTCTAGTTGCACCTGCTCAATCAAAGCAAGCCGCATCCGGAGAAATCCAATTTGACAATGTGTGGTTTGCTTACAAAGAAAACGAATATGTTCTGCAAGACCTCAATTTTACTATCAAATCCGGCGAAAAAGTCGCATTAGTCGGGCCGACTGGTGCGGGCAAAAGTTCGATTATCCGTCTGTTGTGCCGCCTTTACGAGCCCACCCGAGGACGGATTCTGATCGATGGTACGGATATTCGGGATTTGCCTCAAGCAGAATTGCGGAGACACGTAGGTGTGATTATTCAAGATGGTTTTCTATTTGCTGGCGATGTCAAGAGCAATATTAGCCTTGGCGAAAGTTACTCGATGGAGGAGATTCGAGCCGCAGCAGAAAAGACGAATGTTGCTCGTTTAATTGAACAGTTACCTCAAGGTTATGACACGCAATTGCGGGAGAGGGGTACGAATCTTTCGGGGGGACAAAAGCAGTTGTTAGCGTTTGCTCGCGCGGCTATTCGCAACCCCAGTATTTTAGTGCTCGACGAGGCAACTGCTAGTTTGGATGTGGGAACGGAAGCTTTGATTCAAGAGGCTCTGGAGCGTGTGATGGCTGACAGAACGGCTATAATCATTGCTCACAGGCTCTCGACTATCCGAAATGTCGATCGCATTTTGGTGCTCAAACGCGGGCAGTTAGTAGAGTCTGGCAGCCACGAAGAATTGTTGCAGCAAGAAGGTTTGTATGCGAGTTTGTACAAGCTGCAAATGCTGGGAAGTTAAAAAGTAATAATATTGGTTCGTAGTAAGGACTTTAGTCCTTTTTTATGAGGACTAAAGTCCTCACTACAAACTAAAATAAAAAGCGTTCGTAGTAAGGACTTTAGTCCTTCTTTATGAGGACTAAAGTCCTCACTACAAACTAAAATAAAAAGCGTTCGTAGTAAGGACTTTAGTCCTTCTTTATGAGGACTAAAGTCCT
Source organism: Microcoleus sp. CAWBG58 (assembly GCF_020883045.1). Lineage (NCBI taxonomy): Bacteria > Bacillati > Cyanobacteriota > Cyanophyceae > Oscillatoriales > Microcoleaceae > Microcoleus > Microcoleus sp. CAWBG58. The sequence goes on from NZ_JAHRFA010000105.1 coordinate 6,021, forward strand.
CACTACGAACTAAAATAATATTGGTTCGTAGTGAGGACTTTAGTCCTTCTTTATGAGGACTAAAGTCCTCACTACGAACCAATCTAAAATCCTATCACCTGCCAAAAAATATTTTTCCAAGGGTTTGTGGCAGGTGAATGATATGCTGAAAAAGCTGATTTGGCCCGATGCCAAACAATAACTGCATCGCCAACACAATTGCGGCTATAGCAATTGCTGTACCCGCGCTGGCTTTCAATACTTTAAAAGCCCAATTAAATACCAGCCAAGAAACAAGTAAGGAAGCAATTAAGATGATTAACTCTATTGGCATATAACATTTTTAACTCTTATTTTTAATTCAAGCAATACTACCGCGCTTCCGGGTTTCCTTATTAGAAATTCCGACATTTTTTAAACCAGCTTTAATCATTTGCTGCTCTAACAAAGCAAAAAAGCTACTTCGATCGCCCCCGGTGACTACTGCTTGGTTGTGGGCTTCTGCTAGCGTCACGGGATAGCCGCCACCTTTGTGTACTTGAGCTAGCATCATTCCTAAGGCTAAATCTAGCTCTGTATTATCTTGTGCTACCCATTCCGGAATTTCTATTCTAGCAATTTCTGTGCCAACGTGAACATAACAAAAATAGATGGGATTGAGACCGTATAAATCTAAAATTCGAGCGTGGGATTTCCACAACGGGCTTCTTTGTCCGGGTAGCAGGATTGTGGCCCACAAGACGGAATCTCGCAAGGGTTCAAATTCTTGACAAGGTGCTTTTTCGTCGAAAGCACTGGTGGCGGAAAATCCGACGTTGGGGCAGTTTGTCATGCAGTCTGGTACTTCGTGGGTGCAGGCTTGAAACCGCAAAAATGATAAGCTTTCGGTGCTGCGAGAAGCGCTCAAGTATCCTAATAAGGGAATTTTTGCTAGGCGCAATTTGTCCCAAGCTTCTAAAATTGGCTGCAAAATTCGATCGCGCGCTTCGCTAGGTAACTGTTCCAAAAACCAATAAATCAGGGAACCATCTACCATTGCCAAAGTTGGTGCGGGTAGTTGATTGTCGTTAAATTTTGCCCAATTGCAGCCCATTTCCGCGAGGGCGATGGCTTCGGAAACGGCGCGCCGGTATCCCATCCACTCTTCGGTTCTAATTCCCCACTGGCGCGAAGCATACAAGTCTTCGGGTTTGTAGAAAACTTCGGGCACGCTGTCTAAAACTGGATGCCGACTTTGCCCGTAGTGCAGCATGACTGTACCGACGTTGATCAGGTAGCAGTAGGCTATTTCGTGATGGCTGGGCGAAATTTGCGATCCGTCTGTGGCGAAGACTGTGTGGGCGCGGGGGGGTGCGGTGATGTAGGTGCGATCGTCCAAGGGCTCGATCGGCGTGGCTGCATTGAATAATGTGCGATCGCTCCAACTCTCTTGCAATTCTACCAATTTTTCTTGTCCGGTCGCCGCTTGTTCCAGCAAATTCTGAGCTACTTGCAAACGCAAGCGTGCTGCTAAAGCCTCCACATTTAAATGTTGGCTCATTCCCTGCATTGCTTTGGCTGCTTTTGTTAAATCTAGCATTGGTTTTAAGTCTCGAATTGGTGCGATCGTTCGGAATGCAAGTCCTCGGGAAAAGCAGGACTAAAGTCCTCACTACGAACCTGAAAAGCAGGACTAAAGTCCTCACTACGAACGTTTTTTATTACGCGGGTCACGATCAAAAAAAAATCGATTTTTTTTGTCGGTATGCTTGATTTTTTGGGAGATTTCTGTTATATTTATATCATAATGGGAATAAGTTCAAAAATAATATTTTTGCAACCATCCCATTATATAAAAATACCATACCAGCACCACAAAAGTCAACAAAAAAAGTCTAAAATTTGGGTATTTTTTTCACTCTTTTAAGCGAAAAAAAATCTACCTGCCAACAAGTCTAACATCAACCTTTGTCGGGGAGCCAACCGACAAAATCTCCGGCAAACTGCGACAGAGAAAGCAATTGAACGGGTGGATTTTGAGCCACAGATTCCCGTTCTGCCAAAGTATTGTAACCCCAGTCAGCCAAAAACAACCTCACCTGAGATAAATCCGGCTGCTGCTTGACAGAAACCAAAGTTTTTAACCGATCTTCTACAAACCAAATAGTCGTATCTTTGCCAGACGCCGCCAAAAATTCCCGCAATATTTGGTGTTTCGGCTTGTTGTATTCCTTGCCAAAAATCAACTCCGACGGCATTTGTACGCCCGCTAGCTGCAAGAGTTCCCGCACAAAACGGCCTTCCTTGGTGGTGACGATCGCGACTTTGACCGAACTATCCTGTAACGAATGCAGGCGATCGGCTACTCCTGGATAAAAGCGGTGCAAAGACAGCCACCCAGCTAAATCCTCAGCAATCCAACTATCGCGCAGTCCGTCTAACATGGCGCCGACAGACTGGGCTTTTAAATTATTTTCGGTCAATAACTGCGGGACAATGTTTGGCCAGTCTAGCAAAATTTGCTCTTCGGTAATTCCTGTCAGCAGTGCGCGAATCAGCAGGGGCATTTCCCAGCCGGTTTCGATGGCTGGCCTCACTCGGTAAAAACTCAAAGCTAAATCTGCATCGGGGACTATTTCGACTGGTTGCCAGATTTGGCAGTAGGTTCGCCAAGCGGTTTGGAAATATTCGATTAGTCCGTCACAAATTACACCGTCAAAATCAAGGGCTAGAATTGTTGGAGAGTTATTAGTCATCAACTGAGTTTAGAGTTTAGAGTTTATATTTTAGATTTGGGATTTGGCTGAATAGTCTCAATTAAAAAGACTGAACTAGCGGTTTATCGGCAACTGCTTCTAGTTTTTGGGACTTCAACAATTGCGCCCACTCTGCTTTCAGCATCGGATCGTCAGGAGCTTGTCGCCGCATTTGGGCTAGAGTAGAAATAGTATCGTACCAAATCCCATTTTTAGCATAGGCGATCGCCAATTCCATGCGATCGGGATTTGCCAAAGTTTCCTTAAGAGTTGGCTGTGGTTCAATACGCTGCACAAATCCTGTCACCAGATAATCCTCGGAATAATCTTGATTGCAAGGCACTGACAACGACCACTGATAGGGCTGGTTAAGTTGAAGAGATGTTTGGTCATCGCCTTTTTTAGGAATATCGATCTCAACTATCCCTGGTTTTTCAACCTTGAAAGTAGTTTGGTAAACCTCGTTATTTTTGCCATCGTAAGTTTGTAAAGCAAACTCGATTTCTTGAGTCGCAGCAGAAGAAATGTCAGCCAAAAATGTTGGCATTTCTGCTACGGTTAAACCAATATTGCTTTTAGGTATTAAAGGAATAATAGATACATCCTTCACACAACCTCCGCTTCGATGAGTCCCTGCTACTCTACTATTGGGTGCTGTAACATCTGGAGGTTTGAAATTAATATTCTGACTCAGGAGAATTTGTGCAGGCACTGCCTGCATCGGTGGCAGTAAACTGGGGATAGTAAGTGCGATCGCCAATGCGACGATCGCGAGTGCAACCCCATTCAGAAAACGTTTCATTTTTTAACCACATAACAGGAAGGTTGGGGTTGGCATTTTTACCAAGAAGAATGGGTTTAAAGCCTCCTCCTTCGACAGGGAAATAAAACAAAATTATTAACTATTTCAATTCTCTTCCTTATCGGTAGAGGTCGCTCTCAACCTGTCAATTGTCAACTGTCAACTGTCAACTGTTGAATCATCCCTAGGAGTTTGAATCGCAGCGGGCGATCGGCTTAATTTGTCAATCTTCAGATTCTCATAAGAAGGACAAATTAAGCCTTGAGAAATCGGGACGCTTAAAGAGGCTGAACTAGGGGTTTATCGGCGACTGCTTCGAGTTTTTGGGACTTCAACAATTGCGTCCACTCAGTCTTCAGCCGCGCATCATCGGGTGCGACACTACGCATTTGGGCTAAAGTCGCCAGAGTCTCGTACCAAATGCCATTTTTAGCATAAGCGATCAGCTTCGCCCTCGGGTCGGGATTTGCCAAAGCGCTCTTGAGAGTTCCTTGCGGTTCAACTCGCTGCATCCATCCTTTAATAATATAATCTCCCGATCGTTCCTGAGGATCGCAAGCCAGTGCAAACGACCAGACATATCGCTTACCAACCTCAATATTTTTTGTCTTACCTTTGTCAGAAAGGCTGACTCCCACAATTCCAGCTTTGTCAACTTTCAAACTAGATTCGTAGACTACTTCGGATTCATCTTCGTTTAGCAAAACAAACTCTACTTGAGCCGCCGGCTGAGAAACATAGACAAAAAATGTTGGCGACTCTGTGAGGGTTAAGCCAATATTGCTTTCAGGTATTAAGGGAGTAATCGATAAGCCATCCTGCAACTGACAGCCTCGATGTGCTCCCCCTTGGCGGTTCTCGGGGGCTGTTACCTCTGGCGGTGTGAAATTAACATTCTGACCGAGGGGAGTTGGTGCAGGGACAGCCTGCATCGGTGAAAACAAGCTGGGGAGAGTAATTGCGATCGCCAATACAGCGATCGCCAGTGCCGTAAAATTTAGAAAACGTTTCATTTTTTTCACCAGATAGAATAAAATCAGGGTTCGGATTTTTACTCCTGACTAGGAGTAGGAATCGCAGCGGGCGATCGGTTTAATTTGTCAATCTTCAGATTCTCAGAAGAAGGACAAAAGAAAGCCTTGAGAAAAGGGAGTCTTAAAAAGACTGAACCAGCGGCTGATCGGCAACTGATTCGAGTTTTTGGGACTGCAACAATTGCTTCCACTCTGCCCTCAGACTCGCATCATTGGGCGATCCTCGCCACATTTTGGCTAGAGTACCAATTGTATCGTACCAAATATTATTTTCAGCATAAGCGATCGCCCTAGCCATAGGGTCAGGATTTGCCAAATCTTTCTTGAGAGTTTCCTCGGGTTCAATGCGCTTCACAAACCCTTTAACAAAATAATTTCCCGACGGATCGTCATTGCAGGCCACGGCAAACGACCACTGATACCGCTGGTTAACCTCCAGAGTTTTTTTGCCCTCCCCTTTGCTAGGAATACTGACCTCAATTATCCCCGGTTTTTCAACTTTGAAAGTCGTTTTATAAGCATCGATTCCTTTGCCATCGTCAGCTTGCAACGTAAACTCGACTTGAGTCGAAGGGTGAGAAACATAGGCCAAGAATGTTGGCGATTCTGCTAAGGTTAAACCATCATTGCTTTTAGGTATTAAAGGAACAATAGATAAATCCTGCGGACAAGCATTCCCTCGATGCGTCGCCGATTGCCTGTTGTCGGGGGCGTCTACATCGGGAGGTTTAAATTTAACATTCTGACTCAGCAGCATTGGTGCAGGCACAGCCTGCATCGGTGGCAGGAAACTGGGGAGACTAAGTGCGATCGCACATACAGCGATCGCGAGTGCAGTAAAATGTAGAAAACGTTTCATTTTTTCACCAACCTTATAGATATATTATAGATCTCGTCTCTACTGTTAGTCCGGAGTTCTCAGCCCGGGCGCGATCCGGTCAAGTTTTGATTGTTCGCATCGCCATCAAAAGAAGGAAAAAAGTTCAATAAATAGCGATTTTTAAAGAGACTCAACCAGCGATTGACCTACCACTGATTCCAGTCCTTGGGACTGCAACAATTAGGTCTACTTGGCTCTGGGTCTCGCATATCTCGGTGTCTGTCGCCGCATTTGGGTTCAAGTAGCGAGAGTTTCGTACCAAATCTCATTTTTAGCATAAACTTCGAGCCACGTCATCTGGTCGGGATTTGCCAAATCGCTATTGAGAGTTGGCTGGGGTGCGATGCGCTGTACGAACCCTTTAACAACTGTATCTGCCATCTGCCGATCGAGCGTCTGGTTCGCAAATCATCGAAAACGATCGCACGTAACGCTTGCCAACTTCCAGTGATTTGTTGCTGTCGCCCGTAGCGAGAATGCTAATTTCAACAATCCCGGATTCATCAACTTTAAATGTTTTTTGGTACATAAATTTTTTCTCCCTGCTGGCGACCAATATTTTTGAGAAGCTAGTCTCACACCGCAGATACAGAATTTGAAGCTTGACAAATCAATAACATTAATTAATTGGAGCTGCAACTGGATTCTGGGGACGGTAAATCCAGCGGTCGAGGTCGCGAGTGTGATTCCATATACATTTCGCTACCAGCGAACTGTAAAGTTTTGTTACAAATCGGTCGGAGTTTCCGGGTGTTCTAAGATGGAAGAAGTCTCGTGTAGGTGCCGACAAGCAACATAACTGCTGTTCGGTGAAACGACTCAAAATTTTATAATCTGGCAATGACTAAAATATCTAACAAATTTCTATCTGACAAAATTCGTTGGGCAGCGGCTCAATTGAGTCAACTGTATAAACCATCACTAACAGTTGTTAGCTCTGTATTAATTGGAAGCGCGGCAGTAACATTATGGTTGGGTGGGGCTAGGCACCTAGGAATACTGGAACCAGCAGAATTAAGCGCTTACGACCAAATGCTGAGATGGCGTCCCGACGAAAAGCCAGATCCGCGCTTGCTAATTGTGGGGATTACCGAAGCAGACATTCAGAAACTAAAGCAGTGGCCGATATCCGATCGCAAAATAGCTGAAATATTACAAAAACTAGAAAAAATGCAGCCGGCAGTCATCGGCTTAGACGTACTGCGAGATGTACCTTTAGGAGAGGGGCGTGAGGAATTAACTAAAGTTTTACAAAAAAGCGATCGAATTATCGGGGTATGTTTAGTCACCGACGGAGGCCCCGATACTCCCGGTTCTCCCCCTCCTCCGGGAATACCAGCAAACCGGGTGGGATTTGCAGATTTTGGAATCGATCCGGGCGGCATACTCCGCAGGGCTTTATTATTTATGAAACCACCGATAATTAAGGGCGATAACTCGGTAGAAAAACATCTTTGCAATGACAATTTTCAAGTTTTAACTTCCTTCAACCTCCAGCTATCACTCCGCTACTTGCAAAAGTATAAAATTTTCCCCAGACTGGGAGCAGATCAATCTTTATGGCTGGGAAAAACTAATTTAAAAAAATTAAAAAGCAATGACGGAGGATATAGCAATGTCGATGCGAGGGGATATCAAATACTAATTAACTATCACTCCAGAAACCAAGTTGCAAACAAAGTTACAATTAGCGATGTTTTACAAGGGAAAGTCAATCCGAATTTAGTGAAAGATAAAATAGTGCTGATCGGTTACACATCAGAAACCGTTAAAGATATATTTTATACTCCTTACAGTGGACAGCAGCAAAAAAACCAATTCATGCCGGGGATCGTGGTACACGCACAAGTAATCAGCCAAATTTTGAGTGCTGTTTTAGACAAGAGACCGATGTTTTGGTTTTGGCCGGAATGGGCAGAAATCCTGTGGATTGCAGGATGGTCAATTGTGGGAGGAACCGTGGCATCGCGGATGGCTCACCCATGGAAGCTGGCGCTGACATTCGCAGCAATACTGTCGGGGTGTGGCGCGATCGGTTTTGGGATTTTTCTGTTGGGAGGGTGGGTGCCTGTAGCAGCGCCAGCCTTAGCATTAATCCTAACTGGTGGCAGCATTGTATCAGCAGACAGATTTAATAAATCGGGATACGGGAAAGCAATTACCGATCGCGTAAAACAAGTATTCAAAATCGAAATAGACCAAGCCCAAAAAGAACAACAAGTTGCAGACATTGTAGAATCAGATTTCTTTAAAGAATTGCAGCTCAAGAAAGATGAACTCAAAAGTAGTAAAAAAGATACCTCTGAAAAAACTCCCTCGGATCCCCAAGAAATAACGGTGGGTAATGTGGATCTTCCCCAGGCCCAAAGCGAGGCAGACGAATTCTTAGTTCAGTTGCAGCTAAAAGCCAAACAGCAGAAGCAGCGGGCCGCGGCGACTGCATCGGAAAGCGACTCAAAAACAGAAAGCGCGATCGATCCTGGCGCGAGTGCTAGTTCTGGCGAAACCGAACCCGATGAGGGGTTCAGCGATTTGCAAGCCAGGGCAAAGCAGATGCGGCAGCGCCGGAAGGCAGACAAGAAGATCGAAGAGGAAAAAATTGATACTTTATGATATATGATGCGATCCTCAATTCCATCATAATTGATTGTCGCCGTTTCTCCCTGTCATAGTAGTAGAATCTACGGTAAAGTATGACTTACATTCCGTTTTGACGGTGTTAAGCCTAGTTGACTAATTACTACGCCCTGTATCTATTTTAGCGATCGGGTTATTCAGATTACTTTTGGTTGTAGACTACAATTCGATCTGCCTCTGATTAATGCCTTCGTTTCTAGAGTCTGATTGATTGGCAGACTTCGTAGCTAAGCAGGGTTCCCAACTATAGAGGACATAAATCAACAACTGAATCTAAATAAAAGTCCAGCATCTCAAAAACTTGAAAGTCCATAAATGATTAGACTTAAAGAGATAATTGTTTAATCTTTGCAATACGCCTATCATGTCCAAAATCATCTCTGTCCACTCTTACCGGGGTGGCACTGGCAAATCTAACATGACTGCAAACCTGGCATCTATTATCGCTCGCGGCGGAAACAGGGTCGCCATTGTGGACACAGACATTCAATCGCCCGGGATTCACGTGCTGTTCGGTTTCAGCGAGAACAATATGGAGCGCTGCCTGAACGACTACCTGTGGGGCCGGTGTCCGATCTCGGATACTGCCTACAATGTGAGTTCGCTGCTGCCAAAATTAGCCCGTAACGGCAGCCTCTACCTGATTCCTTCGAGCATTAAAGCAGGGGAGATAGCGCGAGTTTTGCGGGAAGGCTACGACGTGGGACTGCTTACGGACGGCTTTCAAGAACTGATCGACGTTCTGAACTTAGACTACCTATTTATCGACACGCACCCAGGACTCAACGAAGAAACCCTGCTCAGCATCACGATTTCGGACATCCTGCTGCTGATTCTGCGTCCGGATCAGCAAGATTTTCAGGGAACGGCTGTCACGGTAGATGTGGCCCGCAAATTAGAAGTTCCCAAGATTTTGATCGCGATCAACAAAGCGCCAGAATCCTTGGATTTCGATGATTTGAAGCAGCAAGTAGAGAGTATTTACAACATCCCAGTTGGAGGGGTGCTGCCCCACAGCGACAAGATGATGCTGTTAGCCAGTAAGGGGGTGTTTGCCCTGCACTTCCCTAAAGACCCTCTAACTCAAGTGGTGGAAGGGATTGCCAAACAGATTTTGGGATAATTTGGTGTAAGGACAGCGGTTGACATCCTCACCGCCCTAAAAGTGCGGTGATTCCTAAACCTCACGATTTAGGTTTCTGCTTCATAGCAACTGCCTCCACCCTCCAAGGAGTTTTATGGTCTTACGCTCGCTCCACAGACTAACCCCGCTAGTCCAGCGGTTTTTATGTGTCGAAAACCTTAAAAGGAATTCTTGGTGCTGTGCGTGATTCTAGGGATGTTCACCATTGCCCCGTCCTCTTTTCCCGGTCTACCGATTTTGCTGCGCCGCCGGATACATCCGGGCTTCGCTCGCCCGAGCTGTCTGATCCATCGTCACGGGTGGGTCATTGACCATCTAGATTTTAACACAAAGCCGTCCTAGAAGGACGGGGTTTCCAACCCAATTTTCTGATGAAGGTTGACGAGAGCGAGTTGCAGTCTCAATTACTGGGGCGCGATGTCCTGCAAGCGCGATCGCTCGTTGCTGTGGAGGAACTTTTTCGGCGACAATATTTGCTTGAGGAGTCAGGAGAATAGCGACAAAATGAGATACAAATAGATTATGAGAATTTGTTAAAAAACTTTAGGAGGAGAACTCATGGATTTTGACTGGCGCATACTAATAGTATTGAGTCCGGTTTTGTTGGCGGGCGGCTGGGCTGCTTACAACGTCGGCACTATAGCTCTCAAACAAGTGGAGAAATTGTTGAACAAGGAAACTTAAACTCAGCTTTTTCACCGTAATTTTGCAGCCGACTGTTTGTTAAGATACAAAAACAGTCGGCTGATTTGTGCATTGGCTCTGATGAGAAGCAGGGCTGATGCCATTTTTGATTTGGGCATTAAAGATTTTCGACGATCGATAACCCCGCCCAAAAACCGGTACCGCGCCCCTGAAGCTATGAGTGTGCAGAACCCAAAATTTTAGACTCCTGTTCCTGCTCGGGTGATGAATATGTGAAGTAAACCTAAAGTCTAAAACTTGTTCGGTCGCTCCGGTCGAAGAATCTAAAATCTAAAATCGAAGCACTTACTGCATAAGGATTTGGAACGCCGAGATATAGTTGCATCCTGTTTGGGAACTTGTTTGATGTTTGGCCCGGAGATCGCAATGTACGACTCCAGACAGATAGAGCGAAAGCCACTTAAAAGTTATAAATAAACTTGTGCATAAACTGGGTGCGATCGACCAAAATAGTCAGCAGCAAACGATCCTGGGTAAGAGATCCCAATTGACCGCAGTGCTGGCAAGGGTTTCAATAGTTGACAGTTGACAGTTGACAGTTGACCTCTACCCTTCAGTCCGAGGATTGGAGTAATGAATAGTCTGATGTTAATTTCTCCCGATCGGGGTTACGGCTTTCAACCAATTCTTTCTGGTAAGTGGGGAGCTTGATGTTTTGCGATCGCCTCAGCATTTGTGATGAGATGACGACACAAATATTTAGCAAGCACGTTCCAGCAGAAAATATGAGACAATCGCAAAAGTATTTGCCCTGAAAATCGCCCTACAAACTGCGAAGTTTAATCTGTAGGGAATATCGGTCAAATTGTCAATGTTTAACTCCTATATCTTTAGATAGATTATGCTTTTTCCCCGAGCTAGCGGCATTTTACTCCACCCGACATCTTTTCCCAGCCGATTTGGTGTTGGGGATATGGGAATAGAAGCATATCGCTTTATTGACTTTTTAGTAGAGAGCGACCAGCAATACTGGCAGATTTTGCCGCTGGGCCCGACAGGATACGGCAATTCTCCTTATTCGTGCTATTCAGCAATGGCAGGAAATCCGCTGCTACTGAGCCCGGAAATTTTGCGGGACGAGCAATTGCTCAGCGATGAAGATTTAGCTCATTCGCCGGAATTTCCCCTGGATACAGTAGAATTCGATCGCGCGATCGCACACAAAATACCCCTGCTCAAAAAAGCCTGCGAAAACTTCAAAGCGAAAGCATCGCCGGTGCAGCAAAGAGAATTCTCGGCTTTTTGCGAGAGCAAAGCGGCTTGGCTGGAAGATTATGCCTTATTTATGGCACTAAAAGACAGCTTCAACGGCACGAGCTGGCACACTTGGGAACCAGAAATTGCACAGCGCCAACCGGAGGCGCTAGACAAGTGGCGGCAGGAGCTACATAATGAGATTTATTACTACAAATACGTGCAGTTCGAGTTTTTCCGCCAGTGGACTGAGCTGAAACGCTATGCGAACCTGCGCGACATTAAAATTATTGGTGACATTCCGATTTATGTCGCTCACGACAGTGCTGATGTGTGGTCGCATCCGGACTTGTTTTGTTTGGATGAAGCAACTGGAGAACCGGCTTTGATGGCGGGAGTTCCGCCGGATTACTTCAGCGCAACAGGTCAATTGTGGGGCAATCCTGTTTACAATTGGGAGGCTTTGGAAGCAACTAATTTTCAGTGGTGGGTGCAGCGTTTTGAGGCGATTTTCGCTTATGTAGATGTGACTCGGATCGACCACTTTCGAGGATTTGATGCTTACTGGGCGGTGAAACGCGGGCAGGAAACTGCGATCGACGGAGAGTGGATTAATGCGCCGGGAACGGCTTTGTTTGAGGTAATTAACGAGAAGTTCGGCAATTTGCCGATTATCGCTGAGGATTTGGGGGTAATTACTCCGGAAGTGGAAGCTTTGCGCGATCGGTTTGAGTTTCCCGGAATGAAGATTTTGCAGTTTGCTTTCGGTGCGGGGCCTGGCGATCCTTTTTTGCCTTTCAATTATGTTCGTAACTGTGTAGTTTACACGGGTACCCACGACAACGACACGACTGTTGGCTGGTTCAATCAATTGCAAAACTACGAAAGAGATGAGGTTTTGCGTTATTTGGGCTGCATCGATCCCCAAGGAATTCACTGGTCTTTAATCCGCATGGGTTGGTTTTCTATTGCTAATTTGGCGATCGTGCCCTTTCAAGATTTGTTGGGTTTGGATACCGACGCCCGGATGAATTTTCCGGGGAAAGCAGAGGGAAATTGGGGCTGGCGGTATCGGCGCGAAGCTTTGAATTGGGAGGTGCGCGATCGGCTCAAAACCATGACTTACATCTGCGGGCGCGCTCCCCAGAAAAATTGAACAAACATTGGTAGTGGGTAATTGGTAATTGGTATTTGGTAATCATATCGTGTCCGATCGATCGACCGCAATCAGATTGGTTTGTAGTGCGGACTTCAGTCCGCTATACGGTGGCGGACTGAAGTCCGCACTACGAACTGTGATTGTTATGGTAATCGACCTGACATGATATCAGTCAATAAAGACCGACATTCTAATTAAAAAATGTGGAGTTCCAGCCATTCCCAATTACCGATTCCCGATTCCCGATTACCGATTATCCTTCATTTTTGGGCTTTGCTGAAGGCTTGAGTTCGTCTGCGGTAAAAACAACTTGTTTGGCAACCCCAGATTCTCCGAGTTGTTCGGCTTGTCCGTTATTCACAGCAATCATTACACCGCCGGCGTTACCAGCTAGAACTACCAATTTGTTTTGGGCCTGCCAGGTGCGGACACTTCCTGAAGGCAAAGTTCCCTCAAACTCGGGTTTGCCATCAACTTCAATCTTCATCCATGATTCGTCTTTTAAACTGACGTTAACCATGACTGGTTTATTGCCAGATTTATCTAAATTTTGACCTGTTCTTGTTGCTTCCACAGCATCGTAACTATCGGCTTTCTGATTTTTTGAGGCGCTCTGGGCTAAACGAGCTTGTTCTTGCTCAAGAGCTAGTTCTTTGGTTCCCGTACCGTTTTTTGTTGTCAGAGAACCGCCCATCAACTGAGATAAGACATTGACTGAACAGATAATTAGAAATGTGTAAAAAAGGTACAGGTGCATCGGCCGCAATTGTGGCCCATTCTGCCAGGATAGCTTGGTGGTCGATCGCGGTGGCGGTTCGATCGGGAAAAAGTCGGCAAACTGAGTTCCGTCCAAACCCATTGCTTCGGCGTACCGCTTGATCAAACCTTGAGTGTAGACGGGTTCGGGGAGTTGGTCGAGTTGGCCGTCTTCGATGGCTTGCAGCAGATTCCGCCGAATCATGGTTACCACAGCTACTCTGTCCAAAGAAATCGACTGCTGTTCGCGGTACTCGCGGAGTTGAGCTCCTATTGCCGCTAATTTCTTCTGAGGAGTTTCTGGCTCTTGGGAGTGCAGTTTCTTCTTAGTTATTTGGGAGAATAAAAACAATAAATTCTTTGTCATATGCTGTGCTCCTGGGGATTCACTGGCACGCTTATTGATGTTAGGTTGACTAGATTCCATAAAAAAATAATTTCTGAATCTTCTAGGGGTCGGTAGCAGCCCGATGCCAATATCGGCCCTGCGGGGGGCTGCAATTGAATCGGGCCAATGGCTGTGCGGTGCAGGCGTACCACTGGATATCCCAACTGCTCGGCGGTGCGCCGAATCTGTCGGTTTCTCCCTTCTGATAGAATTACTTCTAACAGAGTTTGGTCTCGCGCGCGATCGATAACTCTAACTTTCGCGGGTAATGTTTTTCTACCGGACAAGATAATGCCCTGACGCCACGCTTGTAGTATGGGTTCCGGGGGATCGCCGAGCACCCAAACTTGATAAGTTTTGGCGATCGAGTGACGCGGATGGGTCAAACAAAATGTCAGCTTACCATCATTGGTGAGCAATAGGGCGCCTGTGGAATCTGCATCTAAGCGTCCTACGGGATGGATGCCTTGACCAGATCGCAGTTTGGGCGGCAGCAGGTCGAGAACTTTCGATCGCGCCCTCTTGTCGCTGCAAGTAGAAACTACGCCTGCGGGTTTGTTGAGCAACAGATAGACCTCTGCCGGTCTATCTGTTGGTTTCACATGGACTCCATCGACTTCGATGAAATCGCGATCTGGATTCGCCTTTTGTCCTAAACGAACAATATTGCCATTAACCCGGACTCGTCCAGCTACAATCATCTGTTCTGCAAGACGGCGAGAGGCAATGCCCCACTGGGCGAGGATTTTTTGCAGCCTTTCATCAGACATGACGGGAGTGTGGAAAGCCCCAACACCCGAGCGGTGGGGGAGGAAATATAACACGGTTAATGGATTAACCGATGCTGCCAATGCTGAATTCCTGGTTGGGAATAAATTCTCATGTTTGCTAACCAATCTTTACAGGGCGTTGCGCCTGGTGCAGATTATCCTTATGGCATTACCCTGAATGCTGTGCAAAAACTACGAGGAAAAGACTTGCGGCAGGCACAGGTCTGCACCGTTGGTTTGCTACTGATGTGAGAGGTGTGGGTCTGACAGGACCATTAACCAACACTACCATAAAACCGGTACTGCTGGTTAATTTTATCAGGAAATAGGGTTTAAAACCTCTTCTTCAGTGGCCGGCTTTATATTTACTGGAGACCATTACTCACAAGTTAAGCTAAAAACACTGTTGTCAATGAGTAATCTTACTCATTTTTTACCGAGATACCAATTAAAATATGACTCCATTTGTTGCCTTATTATTGCCAAAAAATTGTTCGGGACTTCTTTGA